>NZ_JBHZPF010000036.1:0-50631 GCF_042787975.1 Peribacillus sp. YIM B13482 | reverse complement strand
GAAAATCAACGGCCAAATTGTACAACTCATAAAAAATAGACAAACTCGATTTTCATCGAGTTTGTCTACAGTCTGAGGCCGTTTAACATGTAAGTTAAACGGCCTTCACCTCTAATTATTATTTAGATTTTTTAACTGTTACTTTTGCTGCTTTTCCTGTATTGCCAGCTTTATCTTTTGCTGAGACGTATAATGCAGAACCTGCTTTTTTCTTGCTGATTTTAACAGAGAATTTTCCATTTTTATCAGATTTTGCCGTTCCGATGTTTTTATCATTGTACTTCACGGTTACGGTTGAACCGATTTCCGCTTTACCTGTTACTTTTGTTGCTTTGTCGTTTACTTCATTCACTTTCGGTGCGCCTGGAGCTGTTTTATCTTTAACCGTTACTTTTGCTGCTTTTCCTGTATTGCCAGCTTTGTCTTTTGCAGAGGCATATAATAAGGACCCTGCTTTTTTCTTGCTGATTTTAATGGAGAAGTTCCCCTTTTTATCAGCTGTTGCCGTTCCGATGTTTTTATTGTTGTACTTCACGGTTACGATTGAACCGATTTCCGCTTTACCAGTTACTAAGGTAGCTTTATCGCTTACTTCATTCACTTTTGGCGCACCTGGAGCTGTTTTATCGATAACAGTCACGGATGCCGCCTTGCTTTCACGTTTTGCTAAGTCTGTAGCTGTGACTGAAAGTTTAGTGCCAGCCTTTTGCTTGCTGATTTTCACTTTGAAATTCCCTTTGCTGTCCGTGTTACCTGAACCAATCACTTTTTTTGCGTTATTTTTGATCGTGATTTTCATGTCCGCTTGTGATTGACCCGTTACATACGTATCTTTGTCACTTAGGGCTTTAACAGTTGGCTTGTTAGGGGTTGCACCCTTATTCACGAATACTTTGATTGAAGATACTGCTAGTTTGGAAGAATCAGAGATATTCACAGTAAGCTGCTGCTCAGCTTTTTGGACCGGAATAGTAACGGTGAACGTTCCGTTAGCTGCCGCCGTTCCTTTACCGAGGGATTTCTTCCCGTTTTTCACTTCGATTACCGAACCTTTTTTAGCTGAACCAGTCAGTTTTGTTTGCGTATCCATTACAAGGTTGACTTTTGCTTGTAAATCCACTGTACTAAGTGCACTGTACGCATTCAGCCTTCCATACCCAGAGACTAAATCTTTTCCGACAGGCAGTTCTTCTTCTGGTATTATGATTTCTCCATCTTCTGGTTCATAGTCCTCATAAGGGTCTACATTATCTTCTTCTTCAAAAGCAACATATTCCGATGTCTCATGAAGGATTTCCCTTACTTCATTCACTTTCAGCCCAGGATTTCCGGACAATAACAAGGCTGTAGCTGCCGCAACATGAGGAGTTGCCATTGATGTACCATCCATGTAGGTAACATTCCCATTTAGTACAAGGCTTGGAATTCCTGTCCCTGGAGCGACCATGTCCAATTTCGCGCCATAATTGGAATAATCGGATACTAAATCAAGGGCATTGGTTGCACCGACAGATATCGCGTATTTTGATGATGCAGGATAAGAAAGACCTTCCGTCCCATCATTACCGCTTGCTACGACAACCATTACATTCTTGGCAGCTGCATGTTTCAAGGCATATTCAATCGTCCTGCTATATTCTCCGCCCAAGCTAAGGTTTATGACCTTTGCTCCATGATCCACGGCATATTTAATGCCTAGTGCAACTTTCTCATTGTCTCCAGCTCCTGAAGAATCCAAGACCTTCACAGGCATGATTTTAGCTACTGGATTGATTCCCTGCATCGAATATCCATTATCCGCTTTGGCAGCGATAATTCCGGATACATGTGTACCATGGCCATGGTCATCGATTGCCTTTTCATTCTTATCAATGAAGTTCTTGCCTAAGTCCATGCGAACTGTATCTTTCAAATCCGCCAGTGAATTATCGACACCCGTGTCGATAACCGCTACCAATGTATCTTTTAAATTACGTTTTTTAATTAGGCTTTGCAGTTTTTCGTTATCGATGTCCGCTCCCTTTATGCCCTCTTCGCCACCGGCGTTATTTAATGACCATTGATACGGTGATTGAATGTCGGCTGAAAGTGCTTTGTACGTTTTTACCGGTTCGATATATTCCACTTCTGGAAGTTTTTCGATACTGGATAAAGCTGCTGTACTCATATTAGCTTGATTCTTTAACTCTACAACGTACATATCATCATACAGAACCTCTTGGCGCTTAGGTGCCGATAATGTTCCATATCCTTTTCCGCTTACCTTGGATTGGACAGCGCTTAATGACTTCCCTGGTTTAAGTTTGACGATATATTTGTTCTTTATATTTTTCGAAGCCGGAAGTTTGATTCCTGCTTTGCTTGCGATATCAACGATTCTCTCACCTGCAAGCTTATCAAGATTGATTTTCTTTGCAATGCTGTTCATATCCTTTTTCAATCCAGCTGGAGCGACACTTGCCGCCTTATTGAATAATGCTTTAATCGCTTCTTGCTGCTTATTACTAATGACTGCCGTACTGCTTGCTCCATTTTCAGTAAGATCCTCAATAAGCGGCTTAATGACGACTAAGTGGTTATAGACCGCTTCCCTGGCCTTTTTATTTCCAGCCAGATGAAGGGCCAGAAACGGGGAAGCCTTATAGTATAAAGAGGAAAGGGAGCGTCCCTCAGATGACTTCGTGAGAACTTCATCTCTAAACACGCGGAGTGTTTTCAACATGGATTCTCCCGTTTTCTTATCGTTTACACTCAGTTCAACCGGGCATGCTTCGAGTTCCTCTTCGTCCCCAGAAGATGGCGGCAATGTCACTGAATGGGCATTGATGGAGTATTCAGCTTCATTTTTAGCATCGGGGATGGGATTTCCCTCATCATCCGTTTCGCCGAAATATTCAACTTTAACATAATACGTGCCTTCCCAAGCATACGGGAAATCGACTACAGCTTTTTCATCAGGATAAGAAGAGACAAAATAATTGCTCTCATCTTTTTCTGCTTTTTCTTTATTTTGATATACGGAAATATTCAAGATTTTGTCCGAATTGACTTCGAACTCAATATGGGAGAATTTTTGTATTTCTTCTTTTGTAGGGGTGATTTGATACCATTTAACATCCGGTTTATCAAACTTCCCGTCTAAAGTGTCCCCATTTTTAATCGTTTTTACATTTTCAATAGGTGTTGCAGTTGCAGCTTGAGAATTTAGTGGAACCATCAAGCTGATAATCAGTGCAAAAATAAGTACAAACGCCGTAAATCGACTCACATTCTTAAATTTCACAGTTTCCCCTCCAATAATTGGTTAAAAAATTACAGTACTATACCAAACTATCACACTGTAAAATTTTATCAACCAATTTTTTACCTTTTTTATGGCAAATACTTGATATATTGGGCCTTCAAGCCGAAAAATGATTCTCATGTACCAATTAAGCAAGATATTTAGGTTCCAATGCATTACTACCGCTTGTTGATTCCAAAATTTGATAGACTCATCGCAAATAGATTTAAATCGGGGGAAATCCTAACCATGACCTAATTCCTATGTTCAGCCGATGCCCACGCAAAAAAAAGCTGTCCCAGCATTAAAACATGCGGAACAGCCCTCAATCGATTTAGTTAGTTTGCGACGATATTGACTAATTTGCCTGGTACGGCAATAACTTTGCGGATGGTTTTCCCATCGATTTGTTCTTTGATGGAGTTATCCCCCATCGCAATTTCTTCCAGTTTTTCTTTTGTAGTGTCAGTCGGCACCATTAATTTCGCTTTAACTTTTCCATTGATTTGGATGACGATTTCGACTTCGTTATCCACTAACTTCGCTTCGTCGAACGCAGGCCATGTTCCGTATGTGATGCTCTCGGAGTGACCTAGTTTAGACCAAAGCTCCTCGGCGATATGCGGTGCAACTGGTGCAAGCAATTTGACGAAGCCTTCGATATATACCTTAGGAAGCGAATCCGCTTTATAGGCATCATTAATGAATACCATCAATTGTGAAATCGCCGTATTGAATTTCAATTCTTCATAGTTCTCGGTCACTTTTTTAACCGTTTGATGATAGACTTTTTCAAGCTTGCCCGTGTCATCCGTTTCGGTCACCTTATCTGTGATCGTATTGTCTTCGTTGACCAATAAACGCCAGATACGGTCAAGGAATCTGCGGGAGCCGTCCAATCCGTTTGTAGACCAGGCAATCGAAGCATCCAATGGTCCCATGAACATTTCGTACATTCGAAGTGTATCGGCACCATGGCTTTCAACGATATCATCCGGGTTCACGACATTCCCTTTGGATTTACTCATTTTTTCATTATTCTCGCCAAGGATCATTCCTTGGTTAAATAGGTTTTGGAAAGGTTCCTTCGTTGGCACGACACCGATATCGTACAGGAATTTATGCCAGAAACGGGCGTAAAGCAAGTGAAGCACCGCATGCTCAGCGCCGCCAATATAAATGTCGACCGGCATCCATTCTTTTAATTTTTCAGGATCTGCAAGTGCCTCCTTGTTGTCCGGATCGATATAACGAAGGAAGTACCAGCTGCTGCCTGCCCATTGTGGCATGGTGTTTGTCTCACGGCGCCCTTTTCGTCCGTTTTCATCCGTTACGTTCACCCATTCCGTAATGTTTGCAAGAGGTGATTCGCCTGTACCTGAAGGCTTGATGTCTGTCGCTTTCGGTAAAATCAATGGAAGTTCTTCTTCCTTCACTGCAGACATCGTGCCGTCTTCCCAATGTATGATTGGAATCGGTTCACCCCAGTAACGCTGACGGCTGAATAACCAGTCGCGAAGACGGTATGTTATTTTCTTCGTACCGATTTCTTTTTCTTCCAGCCATTTGATCATGGTTGAAATGCCTTCTTCTTTATTCAAGCCATCAAGGAATTCCGAATTCACATGAAGTCCATCGCCTGTATATGCTTCACTTGTCACATCTCCGCCAGCTACGACTTCCTTGATCGGCAATTCGAACTTGACTGCAAATTCATAATCACGCTCATCATGTGCAGGAACGGCCATGATCGCACCTGTTCCGTAGCTGATCAACACGTAATCAGCAATCCAAATCGGCATTTTTTCGCCGTTTACCGGATTAATGGCATAAGCCCCCGTAAACACGCCTGACTTATCCTTTGCCAAGTCTGTTCTTTCCAGGTCGCTTTTATGTTTCACTTCATCTAAATATGCGTCAACCGCTTTCCTTTGATCAGCCGTCGTAATTTTATCGACAAATGGATGTTCAGGTGCCAATACGGCATATGTTGCACCGAATAACGTATCTGGACGAGTCGTGAACACCGTGAATGTATCATCAAAGCCATCGATATTGAATGTAACCTCCGCGCCCTCGGAACGGCCAATCCAGTTACGTTGCATATCCTTGATGTTTTCCGGCCAATCGACATCATTCAAATCGTCGATTAAGCGGTCTGCATAAGCCGTGATTCGAAGCATCCACTGTTTCATCGGGCGGCGCTCAACCGGATGGCCCCCACGCTCACTTTTTCCATCGATGACTTCTTCGTTCGCCAATACCGTGCCAAGGGCTGGACACCAGTTAACGGCCACTTCATCAATATATGCAAGGCCCTTTTCATATAATTTCAAGAAGATCCATTGCGTCCATTTGTAATAGTCAGGGTCTGTCGTGTTAATTTCACGATCCCAGTCATAAGAAAAACCAAGGGCTTTGATTTGGCGGCGGAACGTGTTGATGTTGTGCTCCGTGAATTCAGCTGGATCATTTCCCGTATCGATCGCATATTGCTCTGCCGGAAGTCCAAAAGCGTCCCAGCCGATCGGATGCAAAACATTATACCCCTGCGCCCGTTTCATCCGTGCCAGGATGTCGCTTGCCGTATAACCTTCCGGGTGACCCACATGAAGACCGGCCCCTGAAGGATATGGGAACATATCCAGCGCGTAGAATTTGCGTTTGCCGCTTTCTTCACCCGTTTTGAATGTCTTGTTGCCTTCCCAATACTGCTGCCATTTCGTTTCTATGCTTCTATGGTCAAAACTCATATTATTTCCTCCTAATTTCCGTATAAAAAAACAATAAAAAACCCCTCATCCCAAAATAGGGACGAGAGGATTATGTATATCTTCCCGCGGTACCACCCACATTGGCGATAGCTAAAATCCGCCCAGCTTAAAACATCATCCGTAACATGGATTAAAACGCCAGGCATTACTTTTTACCTTCACACCTGGAACTCCAAGGCGAGTTCACGACCATCCCAGGTTGACTTGCACCACCCGTCAACTCTCTTTACTGAAATAAAATCGCTACTGTTCCTCATCATAGTCTTTATGAGAATATTTGATTATATTACATTCTAGTCAATTTTACCGATAATTGCAATAGCCGTACATAAACATTATCGACAGGTTTTTCATTATATATGCGAATTCAAGGAAAAACGCGCAAAAAAAGGGAGCTATGCATCCATAGCTCCCTTGCTCCTTTAATGTCGCAGTAATATCATTTCATTTTTCAATTCATTCAATTGCTGCCGCATCCGCGAAAGCATATCCCGTTGCTGGGCATTCGAACTGGCATACAATCGTTCCATATCAGTCAAAGCCTCTTCGATATACCTTTGCGAATTTTGAAATTGTTCATCATCATAATGCTCCTGCCGAGAGGCCTCGTTAAATTCAAACTCTGCAAAATGGAGAGCCCCTTCACATTGCTCTAAAAAATGATCGACGGATTGTCTGGTTGCCATTTCAAACCCTCTCCTTCGCGTCTCATTTGGATGACTCAGTATCATCTTGTTTAGTTTGAGCAAATAACGAGCGGATTATCATTTTTTTTGAGGAATCATCCTTTATCCCAAAACTTCTCCCCTTGATGGGAAATGAACCGCTCAATCCATTCGGCAAAGCCCATATGGAGTTTCTCGCCTTCTTCAAAATCATCGATATGGCCTTTTACCATTAAATAATCCTTATCACCTTTTGCGACGGCCTCCCCATCGATCACGATATTATCTTGATAAATGCAGGCCACTTTAAAGCATCCTTCGTAAGAACTTTCATATGTGTAATTAACAATATCATCCAGGCTATACAAATCATTTCCCTGACCAGATTCTACGCTATCGAACAGACGGCATCCATTCGTTATTTTCAAAAACTCTTTATAATCATCGGGCAGAAGCAATCCGGTTTTCTTTTCAAAGGAATGAATTTGTTCATCCGAAGCAGGTGAATTGAAGGTGCAAGTGGCTTTGTATATGAACCCATCCTCATTTACTTCAATCACCTGATTATTTTCGGCTAATTTCTTTTTCATTTGATTAATCGCTTCTTCAACTTGACCGGTCATGTCCATCAGCTCCCGATTGGATATAGTCATTCACTAGAGATACTAGAAAAAGCAGCTAATTGTTTAGCCTTCAAGTATACAGTATACGCTTATTTTTCAAAAAAAGACCTAGCTGCCCGAATGTTGTATAATATATGTTGCGCTTTATTTTTTACTTAGGAGGTTGCTGATTTGAATCAAGCAAACCCGTTTATATATGCAACGGATAACAAACGATATCATACATGGAATTACCACTTGAGAAATCATTTTGGACATAAGGTTTTTAAAGTTGCCCTTGATGGCGGTTTTGACTGTCCGAACCGTGATGGGACAGTCGCACATGGAGGCTGTACCTTCTGCAGTGCCTCAGGCTCGGGTGACTTTGCGGGCAGCAGGGTCGAACCGCTCGACGTCCAGTTCAAGCAAATCAGCGAACGTATGCATCATAAATGGAAAGACGGTAAGTATATGGCCTATTTCCAAGCGTTCACGAATACGCATGCACCCGTGGCAGAGCTTCGCGAGAAATATGAAAGTGTATTGACCCAGGAAGGTGTCGTCGGACTCTCCATTGCAACGCGTCCGGATTGCCTTCCAGATGATGTAGTCGAGTATTTAGCAGAATTGAACGAACGCACTTATCTATGGGTTGAACTTGGTCTTCAAACGGTTCATGAAAAGACCGCGACGATGATCAACCGTGCCCATGACTTCGATTGCTACAAAGAAGGGGTCGATAAACTGCGCAAACACGGCATCCGCGTATGCTCCCATATCATCAATGGCCTTCCTCAGGAAGATTACGACATGATGATGGAAACAGCCCGGGAAGTCGCCAAACTTGATGTGCAGGGCATAAAGATCCATTTACTTCATCTATTAAAAGGGACCCCTATGGTCAAACAATATGAAAAAGGCCTGCTTGAATTCCTTGACCGTGACGATTATGTCAGCCTGGTATGTGATCAACTGGAAATAATCCCTCCGGAAATGATCGTTCACCGCATAACGGGAGACGGCCCAATCGATTTGATGATCGGGCCAATGTGGAGCGTCAATAAATGGGATGTTTTGAATGCCATTGATGCCGAATTGCAACGCCGCAACAGCTGGCAGGGGAAAAATCATCAGACGGAGGTACAATCAGATGAAGCTTGACCGAATTTTGCCATTCGCCAGGATCCTGCTTGAAAAAGCGGTCCAGCCCGGGGATATTACCATTGATGGCACGATGGGCAACGGTTTTGATACTGTCTTCCTGGCAGGACTAACCGGAGAAAACGGACATGTCTATAGTTTTGACATTCAGAAAGAAGCACTCCAAATCACAGCGGCCAAACTGATGTCCGAGAATTTACAGGAACACTGCACCCTCATTCACGATGGGCATGAACAACTCAGTAAATACATCAGAAAAGAACATTCCGGAAAGATCACAGGTGCCATATTCAACCTAGGCTACCTTCCTGGCAGTGACAAATCAATCATCACCCAAGCAGATACGACGATATCAGCTATTGAACAGCTGTTCGAGATGCTTGCACCTGAAGGCATCATCATCCTCGTCATTTACCATGGACATCCAGGAGGATCGGCTGAACGGGATGCATTGATGGATTATGTACAGGACTTCCCTCAACAAAAAGCGCATATCCTGAAATACGGCTTCATCAACCAAGCCAACAATCCGCCATTCATTGTAGCGATTGAAAAGAGATGATCGCTCCTGACACCGTTCTTTCCCGGAACGGTGTTTTTTCATTAGAAGGAAATGGCTCAAATGATCGGCAGCAAATTTCCAATCATAACTTTTTGAATTTTTCGTCTATAATAATTATAATTAAAGAAAATAGATAAGAAGGTGTAGAAAAAATGGAACAGTTGCCTATTTCATTACTGACCGATATATTGACAGAAAGAATCAAAAGGGATTCGAGTGAAGAGTACGGGAATTTTGTCAGATCGCTTAATTCATTGACAGAAAAACAAAAAAACATGGAAGACCTCAAACAATTTGAAAATCATTTTGATAAGTTCCTGCCACAGCTCGATTTAGTGATTTCCACATAAAACCATGAAGAAATCATGAATATGAAAGCGACGCTTTTAGATTTATTCGCTAATGACTTGAGCTTTAAATCCATCTATCTCCTATCCACCGCCTTATCCAATAAAAATGAACTAACACATTTGAGCCAATTTATGTATCCGGTTACTTTTTGGGCACCGGTCATCAAATCGTACGAATTACTTACAAAAGCAGGTTGATCCATTTCAAATAAAAAAAGCTGCTGAATGTCTCACTTCAGCAGCTTTTTCAATTATTCCGCAGGATTTACCGATCAAACGACATACCCTAATATCTTTAGACGATTTTCAACAAAACTCAGCGCATATTGGAATACATCATCACGCTCCGGTTCGTTGAAGATTTCATGATAAAGCTTCGGCCATTCCTTATATTGCTTTTCACTGGCCAGGTTATAATTAAACCACTCACGAACCGCCTTCTTATTCACGATTCGGTCATCTCCGCCCTGCATGACCAAAAGCGGCACATCCTGAAATTCGGGAATCTCTTCAAAAGCATCCTTCATCGCCTGTGCAAGCTCGCGATACCAGCGAATCGAAACCTTCGTGATATATAATGTATCGTTTCTATCGGATTCACGAATTTCCGCACTTCTCGTCGCCATTTCAGGTGTCAATCCGGAATCTACTCTTAACTGAGGCATCATGATGTTCAAACCATGGGAGATGGTTGTCAGGAACTTCCGCGGCTTCGTCACGAGGCCTAAACATGGAGAAGAAAGAATCACCCCTGCAATGTCCCATTCCTCTTCCTGAAGAAGGCGTATCGAAATCAAACCGCCCATGCTATGTCCAAGTAAAAAGACCGGCAACGAATATTCGTAAGCCTCTTCTATCCAGCTTTTCACTTCGTCTAAATATTCATCAAAGGAATCGATATGTCCCCGGTAGGCGCGAGTTGTCATACCCTGCCCAGGAAGGTCGCCCATGACGACATGGTATCCAGCTGAAAGCCACATTTGTGTTAACCACTTATAACGGCCGTGATGTTCCATCGCCCCATGAATGATGACAATTACGCCTTTTGCGTCTCCTTCTGTCTCCCATTTCCACATTCGAAATCCCCCTTTCACTTTTCACTTGTTGTATACGATCCATGATAGTTAAAATAATATATATAAATTATAACCATATTCGTGATTTTCGCCAAAAAAGAAACCTAACAAGTTGTACATTTATATTATAAATAGCCAAGTGTATTTGCATACGGTATATTAAAATAATACATAAAAACATTCACTTCGGAAAGGAAATGATTGAAAATGATTATTTATCCGTTTAAAGGTAAAGAACCTGATATCGCTGAAAGCGCTTATATTGCTGAAAACGCTGTCGTGACAGGTGATGTGAAAATTGGTGAAGAATCGTCAATTTGGTTCAATTCCGTCATACGCGGCGATGTATCCCCAACCATCATTGGGAACAAAGTCAGTATACAGGATAACAGCGTTCTGCACCAAAGCCCAAATAATCCATTGATCATCGAGGATGAAGTAACCATTGGCCATCAGGTCATTTTACATAGCTGTAAAATCCGAAAAGGAGCTTTGATCGGCATGGGCTCGATTGTGCTTGATGCAGCGGAAATCGGCGAAGGGGCTTTTATAGGTGCAGGCAGTCTCGTTCCCCAAGGCAAAGTCATTCCACCGAACATGTTGGCATTCGGACGCCCAGCTAAGGTCATTCGTGAAATCAACGAAGAAGACCGTCAGGATATGGAACGTATCGTACGCGAATATGCTGAAAAAGGGCAATACTACAAAACGGCAGAACGTATAAAATAAACTGAATATAGCGGGAACTTATAGGTACGCACCAAACTTACGAACTCACGAGTATATGAGCCAAATTCACGAGTAAATGAACCAAACTCACGAGTATTCGCACTAAACTCACGAGTAAACGAGCCAATCTCACGAGTATTCGCACTAAACTCACGAGTATATGCACCAAACTCACGAGTATTCGCACTAATCTCACGAGTAAACGCCCAAACTCACGAGTATTCGCACTAAACTCACGAGTAAACGCCCAATCTCACGAGTATTCGCACTAAACTCACGAGTAAACGAGCCAAACTCACGAGTATTCGCACCAATCCATGAGTTTATGCACCAAACTCACGAGTATTCGCAACAATCTCACGGGTATACGCACCAATCTCACGAGTATTCGCACTAATCTCACGGGTATATGCACGTGAGTGGATTTCTATGGGATTTCTTGAATTATTCCCTCTGACGGCAAAATAAGTCAATAAAAAAAAGGTGTCCGCTATAAGCGGGACACCTTTTCATTTATTGATTATGCTTGTGCTTTTAATGTTTCTGCTTTATCTGTGCGTTCCCATGGAAGATCGACATCTGTACGGCCAAAGTGTCCGTATGCAGCTGTTTGTTTGTAAATCGGGCGACGAAGATCAAGCATTTTGATGATACCGGCTGGACGAAGGTCGAAGTTAGCGCGAACTAGGTCAACAAGGACTTCTTCGCTAACAGTACCAGTTCCGAATGTATCAATCGAGATCGATACAGGCTCTGCCACACCAATTGCGTATGCCAATTGAACTTCCGCTTTGTCAGCAAGGCCAGCTGCCACGATGTTTTTCGCAACGTAACGAGCAGCATATGCCGCAGAACGGTCAACTTTAGTAGCATCCTTACCAGAGAATGCACCGCCGCCGTGACGAGCGTATCCGCCATACGTATCAACGATGATTTTACGTCCAGTAAGACCAGCATCCCCTTGAGGTCCGCCAATTACGAAACGGCCAGTCGGGTTGATGAAGTACTTAGTTTCAGCATCGATCAATTCAGCTGGAACAACTGCTTTAATTACATGTTCTTTTAAATCTGCTTGAATTTGTTCAAGCGTAATTTCTGCATCATGTTGTGTAGAGATAACGATCGTATCTACACGTACAGGACGGTTATTCTCATCATACTCCACAGTTACCTGTGTTTTACCATCAGGGCGTAAGTAAGCAAGCGTTTCATCTTTACGAACTTGAGCCAGGCGGAATGAAAGTTTATGTGCCAATGAGATCGGAAGCGGCATAAGCTCTTCAGTTTCATTACAGGCAAATCCGAACATAAGACCTTGGTCCCCTGCACCGATTGCATCGATTTCTTCCTCTGACATGTGTCCTTCACGAGCTTCCAATGCTTTATCGACGCCAGCTGCGATATCGGCAGACTGCTCATCAATTGAACTTAATACAGCACAAGTTTCAGCATCGAAACCGTATTTCGCACGTGTGTAGCCAATTCCTGCAATCGTATCACGAACGATACGCGGAATATCCACGTAAGCGGATGTTGTAATTTCTCCAGCAACAAGTACAAGACCTGTTGTTACACTTGTTTCGCACGCAACACGTGCATTTGCATCCTTAGCAAGGATAGCATCTAAAATGGAATCTGAAATCTGATCACAAATCTTGTCCGGATGGCCCTCTGTAACAGATTCAGAAGTAAATAGACGTTTCTTTGACATCATATTTCCTCCTTGGAAGTTAGTATGTTGTAGGCATAAGCCTGATTTTTTACGGAACTCGTTTCCCTCATTAGTTTCAACTATAGACACAGAATTACTTATTAAAAACACAAAAACCTTCCCTGGCAAATGAGGAAAGGTTTAAAATTCTGTCTTCTATCCTTTCACTCTTATCGTTCAAGGGTTTTTTACCTTGCTCAGGTTAGCACCATCACCACTATTCCTTGAAGAACCATCGCTTTATTTTCGGCGATCGATCTTGGAGTCAAGTTCAATATGGCAGGTTGCTGGGTTTCAAAGGGCCTGTCCCTCCACCAACTCGGGATAAGAGAATCCGTACAATTTAAGATATTATCGTATCTGGTTGGAATTTGTCAATGCTTTTCTAAAAAAGAACATTTCCCCCAGAATGGGGTTCACGTGAAAATACGTGTTGGTTCAACGTCTTTAAAGGGTTTCCAAGCCAGGGCGAATAGAAATAATGAAAATTGCCATTAATAATAGAACATTGAGAAAAAGAATTGGAAAGGCATCATGATTTACCATTCAAAATTAAGATGCTTCCATGAAAGTATATGCGATCATCCTGACTCGGTTCCTTCCCATTTAAATTGATTAATGCGGCCAGTTGAAAATTATCACAAAAAAAAATAAATAGTATAGACTATTTAAATGAATGTGTTATACTAATTGTAATATAAAAACTTAAACAAAGGAAGGTACCTCATATATGAATTCTGTAGATGTTTCTAATGAGTTACACCAATTATTAACAGGAAACAATGTTCAAACTCAACTTTCAGTTCCTCAATTGGTTGAAAAGGTATTGAGCAGAAACGAAGGCGTTTTAACATCAACTGGAGCAGTAAAAGCTGAAACCGGCAAATATACTGGTCGTTCACCTAAAGATAAATATATCGTGGAAGAAGCATCTGTTAAAGATAAAGTCGATTGGGGTTCAGTGAACCGGCCAATTTCCGAAGATGTGTTCAATAAACTATATAATAAAGTAGTTGACTACCTAAAAGCAAAAGAAGAGATTTTTGTTTTCAAAGGTTTCGCTGGTGCAGACGAATCATCACGCCTTCCTATCCAAGTTGTTAATGAATATGCTTGGCATAATCTTTTCGCCCATACTTTGTTCATCCGTCCAAACGAAGAGGAACTAAGAGGTCACGAATCAGAATTCACAATACTTTCGGCACCTAATTTCAAAGCAGATCCAGAAGTGGACGGAACTTCTTCTGAAACTTTCATCATCGTTTCATTTGAACGCCGCACCATCCTTATCGGCGGAACGGAATATGCAGGAGAAATGAAAAAATCGATCTTCTCGATCATGAACTACTTACTTCCAGAGGCTGGAATCCTTCCAATGCATTGCTCTGCTAACGTAGGACGTGAAGGGGACGTCGCTTTATTCTTCGGACTGTCCGGTACAGGTAAAACAACGTTATCCGCAGACACTAATCGTAAACTGATTGGCGATGACGAGCACGGCTGGTCTTCTAACGGTGTTTTCAACATCGAAGGCGGCTGCTATGCTAAAACGATCAACCTTTCACGCGAAAAAGAACCACAAATTTTCGATGCGATCCGTTTCGGTGCCGTATTGGAAAACGTAGTTGTTGATCCTGAAACACGTGAAGCGAACTATGATGATAGTTCATTAACAGAAAACACTCGTGCTGCATACCAAATGCAAGCGATCGATAACATCGTGAGCCCAAGTATCGCAGGACACCCAAATACAATCATTTTCTTAACAGCTGATGCTTCAGGCGTACTGCCTCCAATCAGCAAGCTTTCCAAGGAACAGGCAATGTTCCATTTCCTAAGTGGGTACACAAGTAAATTGGCTGGTACTGAAAGAGGAGTAACTTCACCGGAAGCTACATTTTCAACATGTTTCGGTTCACCATTCTTACCGCTTCCCGCTACACGCTATGCTGAAATGCTTGGAGATAAAATTGACGAGCACAACGCAAAGGTATACCTTGTCAACACTGGATGGACTGGCGGTGCATACGGAACTGGCAGCCGTATGAAACTTGCTTACACTCGTGCGATGGTACAAGCGGCACTTGAAGGCGAATTAGCAAATATCGAGACAACCAAAGACGATATCTTTGGTTTGGATATTCCACTTCATGTTCCTGGTGTTCCTGACGAAGTGCTTCAGCCAATCAAGACTTGGGAAGATCCTGCTGCATATACACAAGCAGCTACAGCTCTTGCTGCCCAATTCCGTGCAAACTTTAAAAAATTCGGAAGCGTTCCAAGTGAAATCGAAGAACTTGGCGGCCCGACAGCATAATAAATTGTACCCAAAAGGACCAAGCCCTTGCTTGGTCCTTTCTTTATAAACTGACTAATCTGAGCAAAAAATCAACCATTACGATCTCACTGCTGTAAAAGCCACATTAGCCTGAAGCGCAAGGCAAACCAAATCTGCTCTTCACATGTCCACATAGGAAGTCATATTTACAGAACATATAGTATTATCCAATCTATATTTTTAAATAAAAACAGCTAAGAAACTGTCTCCTATGTTCCAGCTAGTGGCTATATTCCATTTGTTCAGAAAGCCCGGGGAAAGGTCTCCTGAACCAATCCTATACATCCTGCTGGCCATATAATAAACGAGAAAGTTCGTCATCCTTTTTTCATACTATAAAACCACTCCTCTTGCCCGCCCCACCTCCTCCTAATTAATTTAGACTTTGCTGCAAATAAAAAATTACAGGTTCATCCTATTATTATTTCAAATGATTTTTTAACATGTTGCAAAACTTAAAGGGTGCTGACTGAGTCAACACCCTTTATTCTCTATCCTATCCATTTCCGGCCTTGCAGCAGAATCAGTTGTTTATTAGATAATCATTTTGTTCCTTACTTCTTTCAAATGCTCTGTTTTATATTCGAATACATTGCCTAAGTTGACAATTTGGGTGTTATGTTTATTTGCATCAATGCAATTTCGAGTATCCAAAATTATTTTATGAGCCATCTTATTCGAAAGTTTGTCATAATCCATTTCTTTAAATTCATTATGATCGGTTAAGACAAGAATCAGGTCGGCATCCTTTACAGCGTCTTCGACAGAAACGACTGGCATTTTTCCAGATTGGACATGTGGGTCATGCAAGGATACTTCCACCTGATCCATGCTCATCAGGATATTTACAACATCAATGGCCGGGCTTTCACGGATATCATCTACATTTCCTTTGTAGGCAAGTCCAAAAACCGCTACCTTTGGTTTACGGATACCTTCAAGTAACATCCTGACACAATTGACGATATAATACGGCATAGAAACGTTCGTGTCGCGGGCTAATTTGATGATTCTAGCTGTCTCAGGAGCTTTAGCGACAATGAAATAAGGATCGACCGCGAGACAATGTCCACCTACCCCTGGTCCTGGTTGATGAATATTTACACGTGGATGCTTATTTGCCATTGATATGACATCCAATACATTGATATCCAATTGGAAGCAAACTTTAGCCAACTCATTCGCAAGAGCAATATTCACATCACGGAAGGTATTTTCCATCAACTTGGACATTTCAGCCGTTTTCGCATCCGTACGAATGATTTCCCCTTTAACGAAAGTTTCATAGACAAGGCTTCCTTTGTAGGAGCAGGCTTCTGTAATGCCGCCGACGATTCGGTTATTATGCACCAATTCTTCTAGTATTCTCCCAGGCAAGACACGTTCCGGACAATGTACGAGAAAGATATCTTTCCCGATCGTTAGCCCTGACATCTCAATCAATGGCTTGATATGATCATCCATGCTCCTTGGTGCAATCGTCGATTCAATAATGATGACATTTCCCTTCTGAACAAAAGGAAGAATACTTGAAGTTGCTTGCATAACATAGGTAAGATCACACGATTGGTGTTGATCCTCATTGTTTGGAGTTGGGACCGCAATGATGAAAACATCCGCAGGCTCAGGATTTAAGGCAGCACGAAATCTTTTGGCATCTAGCACTTCATTTAACACTTCTTCTAGTCCAGGTTCTTCAATATGGAGCTTTCCATTATTCAATTTATTAATAACATCAGGATGGATATCCACGCCAACAACATCTACTCCATGTTTTGCGAACATTAAAGATGTTGGAAGTCCTATATAACCTAGTCCCATTGTACATAATTTCATAATAACCACTCCTCATCATATTTTCTTCTAGTATTCTAGTTTTGTTAAGCTGATTGATAGATTTGGATGAAGATTTCTTTCTCTTGCTTCCAATTGTATTTTAGGCGGGCTTTCAGACAGTTGCTGCTCATTTCCGCTCTTTTTTCTGGATGCTTTAATAAATAATTGACTCCGTCTGCAATAGAACGGGGATCATGGGAGTCGACGCACATACCAACCTTCTCAGTGTCTACTACCTTTTGAATTTCTGGAAAGCTGCAGGCGATGACAGGAACTCCGCTCATCATATATTCAAACAACTTATTGGAAGAAGCAGAATAATGATTAAAGCAGACATTATTCAATACCTGAAAACCTAAATATGCGTTTTTCGTATAATGAAGCAAATCGTCAACAGGCACCTTCGGGATAAATTTCACCCGATGTTCGAGACCCATTGCCTCCACCTTTTTTATTAATTCAGGCTTGATCTTTCCATCTCCAATGAAAACAAGCGTTCCAGCTTCCATCATCGGCACTGCCTCAACCACTTTCTCTAACCCCCTGCCCGTTTGAATGCCGCCTTGATATAACAATATCGGCTCGTCCTCTGGCAGCTTGAGCAACTCGTGTAAATCCACGACTGTACTTTCCTCAGGCAATGTAGGGATTGGGTAGTTATGGACCACTTTCGGATACAGACCGTATAAGTCTTCATTATATTTAGCACGAGTATGATTTTCGGCAATCATTTCGTCGACAAATTTTAATAGAAATTTTTCCATTATCCCGTAAATCCGGCTATTATAACCGGTTCTGCTCGTTTGAACTTCATGAGAATCATATATGAGCTTTTTACGTCTTAGAAATTTACTGCTGATTGCTCCCTGCATTAACGTATTCAAATCATTCGAATGATAAAAGTCATATTTCTTTTTACGTCCGTAATGAACCATTTGAAAAAAAATATAGCTTCTTGTCAAAAGATTCGGCAGTTTTGTTTTCGTAACAATTGTGGCGATTATTGCAAGAAGCCCCATAACACTCACCAATACGACAGTACTGATCCAGCCCTTAATCAGGTTCATGTTCAACAAGGTATTCCAAACCAATAAAGTGAGAACGGTCAATTCAAACATCTTATTTTTCACTTTTTTCACGATTCTAAGTACTCTATTAAGTCTATCCCAGCGATTATTCACTCGAATGACATTAAATCCATTTTTATGTTTCTCTTTTTTTTGTAATTCTTCATTTTTCCAGTTATGAATGGCAATTAAGTCGACTTCATAACCTTCTTCAGTAAGGGCAGTGCACTCCCTTAGAACCCGTGCATCGTTGGTAAAATGATTCCACACAAACATACATACCTTCTTCGCCATTTTTACCTCCACTTTTCCAGATATGCCGTCAGCTAGATGCTTCCATCACGTTAATGAGCCCTTGAATATTTTTTGACCATAGAAAATTTTGTTTTGCATATCGATGGCCATTTTCACCCAGCTCTTCGCGAAGAGCCTTCTCAGAGGCCATTGTTAAAATATGTTGACTGATTTCATCAACCTTTCTACTATCTGCCACAATCCCGCATTGCGCCTCCGAAATCATTTGCCTGGCGCGCCCGGCGACATCACCGACAATCGGTTTCCCTACACACATATAGTCGATTATTTTTCCAGGCAGCACCTTGTTAAAGACATCCTTCTCAACTAAGCTTACATACGCAATATGGGATGAGGATACTTCTTTAAGAGTCACCCTCCTGTTCATCGCTTTGATGACCCTTATATTGGTCAACCCTTTAGAGGATATCTCGTCTTGGACCTCGGACATTCGATAGCCATATCCAATAATCGTGAATTCAATTTGTTTATGTTCTTTCAGTGTTTCAGCAACTGCTATTAACTTTTTAATATCTTGGGCAAGTCCGATATTACCCGTATAAACGACCTTGATCCTATTTTCCGAAATTGGCGGAAGCCTTTTTTTCAAGTTCAGCTCGTCTGCAGTAAGCGAATTTGGAATGAATTGGATATCATCATCTTTGACTCCTTTTGAAAGGATATAATCCCTAAATCCAGGACTATTGATGATAATTTGGTTAGAGTGTCGATATATTTTTCTTTCAAGGAAAAAAGCCATTTTCAAGATCCACTTATTCGTGAATACGCCTACTCCCTGCAATGATTCGGGCCATAAGTCTCTTACATCGGTTATTAGCTTTGCCTTCATCTTTTTCTTGGCAATCAATGCCGCAAATATCGGGAAAATAGGCGGGGTCGTGACAAACACATAGTCATATTTTTTTTCCAATCGAATGATTGTGTAAATGAAGAGCCACATCGCTTCCAAATAATGAAGCAAGCGTCTCCACATATTGCTTGTATACCTCTTCACTTTATCTGGTTGAATCCTGATGATATCTTTTTCCTCAATATCGACTTCATCCCAAAAATGGGAATCTTGATATAAACTTTGATGAGGATAACTCGGCCTCAAAGTGATGACTGTAACCTCATAGCCGCTTCGCTTCAAATTGAGATATACATTTTTCATCCTGTTTCCTGCGCTCCCAATTTCAGGATAAAAGTTTTGCACAATCATCAGGACACTTTTCATATGAGCCTATCACCTCGATTCTTAATATCGTCCTGCTTTTTATTGTAAATGGACGATATTAAGCGGGGGTTAAAGAAATATAAAGTCCCTATTAAGTTTGTAAATATTCTGTTAATTGTTGCGTTAATAAAATTTTTCTTAAGAACAACTCGTTATAATAGGGAGGAAATAAAGAAAGCGAGGAAATCATAATGCCTAAAAATCGTTTAAAGGTCATGACTGTGTTTGGGACAAGACCGGAGGCCATTAAAATGGCACCTGTCGTATTGGAACTGAAAAAACACCAGGAAGAAATCGAAACCATCGTAGTGGTCACCGCCCAGCATCGAGATATGCTTGATCAAGTCCTGCAATGTTTCAAAATAAGACCAGACTACGATTTGAATATGATGAAAGAAAGACAAACATTAGAAGAGATCACAACTCGCGGTATTGGGGAACTGAGCGCTCTTATGAAAGAACTGCAACCAGATATCGTGCTCGTTCATGGAGATACAACGACGACTTTCATCGCCAGCTTAGCCGCTTTTTATAATAAAATTCAAATTGGCCATGTTGAGGCTGGTCTTCGGACGGGTAATAAGTATTCTCCATATCCTGAAGAAATGAATAGACAGCTGACAGGCGTCTTAGCTGATTTGCATTTTGCCCCAACAAATCAGGCAGCAGAGAATCTAATTTTGGAAAATAAAAAGAGTGATTCGATCCATATTACCGGCAATACCGCTATCGACGCTTTGAAAACCACAGTAAGGAAAGACTACGAACATCCAATTCTATCTGGCTTGAATGGAGATCGTATGTTATTGATGACAGCGCACAGACGAGAAAATATCGGTAAACCAATGGAAGAAATATTCCGTTCCGTCAAACGGCTGCTTGAAGATCACACGGATATCCAAGTTGTTTTCCCACTTCATAAAAACCCAGTCGTCCGTGAAATTGCTTACCGGATTTTTGGTGAAACGGAAAGACTTCACTTAATAGAGCCGCTTGAGGTGCTTGATTTTCATAATTTTGCGGCGCACGCCCATCTAATAATGACAGATTCCGGAGGGGTGCAAGAAGAAGCTCCCTCACTTGGTGTTCCTGTCCTTGTATTACGCGATACGACAGAACGGCCAGAAGGGATTGAGGCTGGCACCCTTCTATTGGCAGGAATTGAGGAAGAACGAATTTATCAATTAGCCACAGACTTACTTACAAATGAAGAAGCCTATAAAAAAATGGCGACAGCTTCCAACCCATATGGGGACGGGTTTGCTTCAAAGCGGATTGTTGAAATCCTATTAAAGCATTGTGAAATGAAATCCCCCCTTCCATTATGAAAATAGTTCATGAAAGTAAGATAACGGAAAACGCCTGCCACTTTAGCGGCAGGCGTTTTCTCATTGGGTTGGATTTTAAAACGGATCACTTCCACTTTCAGGTTCTAAGCCAATGTCGGCAGTGCTTGTTCTTCAGTTTCAGCACTTATATAGGCGAGTGAAAAGTCTTCTCATGCAATTAAATGCCAACACAATAGCCTGAATGAGACTCAACGTAAATTAAATTGTATGGACCCATAGAGGAGGCCATAAGCATGGAACAAGCTCTTGAAGAGGAAAAAGCTTTTTTAGCCGGATTTCTGGAAGGGTACCGCTTTATTAAAGAGCCCCAGAGATCAGGTGGAGGTCTGACTCTGGTTTAGAGCATACAATCCGATATGCTATAAAAATAGAAATTATTTAATTGGAGGTGTCCAAGATGCGATGGGATGAAGTTCAGGAGCGTTTTCCTAATGAATGGGTCGTTCTCGAGGCGACCAAGGCGTATTCCAAGGAAGGTCAACGTTTCATTGAAGAGGTGGCCGTTATTGATTCCTACGAGGACTCCAACAAGGAGCTGAACCTTTACTTGTTAAATCTACAATTCACCGACGCCGAACAATCCCGCCAACGCTTTTAAGCCGATAAAAAGATAGACGAAATCGTAGTAATGCCAGAATACACATGGTTTGGTACATCTTTTGAGTAACGTTGCGTTTGCGTACATAGTGATCATAACGTTTGCAAGAATGCACGCCCCCAAGACAATCGAAGAGAACGGCATACAAAACGTAAACAATCCCTCATCCTGGTAACAAGTTAAGGGATTGTCTTTTTTATTTCATATTACTTGATATGCGAAGGGGTCGTTTTTTGAATATGAACCATAATGTCGAATTGCTCTTGAAGGGAAACATCATCATCATATTGCGGTACGTTAGGAATGATCTGTGCACCGCCATCAAAGAATGGCTGCTTTTCTTTTACCCATTGCTGCGCGGCTCCATTCAATTTGCGAAGATCTAACAGGAACTGATCGTAATGAACTTGTCCAAGCATATGATTGGAGCTGTTCTCGTTCTTCTGAATGGTATCCGCTGCAATCTTATTTTCACTTAATGATATATATGCTGTATATTTGCCTTCCGTGGTGGTGGAGCCAATTGCTACGTATTGATTACCTACACGTTCTTTCAGAAACTCCCCGGCGACTTTAGGATACATCTTCTCAGTGATGACACCTTTAGCTATGTGAATATTGTGCCCCCAAACCATCGTTTTTCCGCCAAGTTTTTCTTGAGCCCAAACAGCGTGCTCGGCTAGATACTGATCATGCAGCTTCACCATGCTCGGATAGTCAGCCGGAATCACCATCTTCGTAAAATTCTCTATCACCTTAGTCGTTTCTTTCACCCAAGCTAGCTCGTGTGAATCAGTCTCATTATTCGACTCCGTTTTGTCTTCAAGTAATTTGACTACTTTTTGCGCATTAGCCATATGCTTTTCTTTCACTTCAGTAGTCAGCTTCATATATTCCTGTAGATTACCTGCCACCGATGACAACTCTTTGTAGCTTTGCTCGACTTCCGGCAGCAAATCAGGATGATGCTCCTTTACATAGTTGATCACTTTATCGAAGACACTTTGATCCAGCATTTTTAAGTCGAGTCCGATAAATTGAATTTTCTTTTTATTTACAGGATCAGCGTTGTATTCCCGCATCCATTCTACCATAGCGACGATCTCATCATTTGGGTACAACAGCTTCAAAAACTCCCTAGGGTCGCCTTTTCCCGTTTGGATATACTCGTTCAGCTTTAAACCGTTGCCCCAATCCTCTTCAATCCCAAAATTGGTAAAGCCTAGCTCAGTGACCAAATACTTCACGAGGCGATGCTTCATCATAAAAATCTCCGAGCTTCCGTGAGTAGCCTCTCCTAAACCAACATAATTTGCATTCCCTATCATGTCTTTTAGCGGTTTTAAATCATCCAATGGTTGTTTCGGATCTGACGTCTTCAGTTGCTTCGCCTGTAATTCAAGTGATTTTGCAATACTATTTTGAGATATTTGAGCTGTCTCAACTGGTTGGGTTGTTCCTATTTGATCCGACTTTTCAGCTGGTCTCGTACTGCAACCTGCAGTTAGAGTCGCTGCACTTAGCATTACGGCAACTCCACCGTAAATCATTTTCCTTCTTTTGTTCATGGTATTCACCTCATGGATTTTTTTGAAGTACGACTCTTTCTGCATACAAGCATATTGGGTCGTCTTCAGCAGTCCAATTGTCACTCACTCACTATCATTTAAGCTAGTTACAAATCTACACTATTTCATATGACATGCAATGCTCGCTAACGTATTGATCAGCGCCAACATGTCACAAAGAAAATGATGACATGTTGTCACTGGTGGAGATGACAGCTGTGCGGTTAGTATGGAGCAGTAGGCAACCGCACCAACCTATTTTTTAAAGAGGTGCGGATTCACCTATAGAAAACCGTAGTCAAATCGCATTAACAACTTCAGAACAGTGTTTCCGTCTATGGCGTTTACTTTTTTTGCTGAGGTTGAGCAGGTTGGATATATTCCGAAAATGTCACATAACATTTTTACACTGGTGCGGTTGACGGAAGAAGCCCAACCATACAATACCGCTATTACACGGAGAGGAGCGATGAACCTTATGAAATCAGGTTTCATCCAAAATGGTTATTTTTTATTATTAACTTTCGTTACAGGCTTGTTTTACTTTTGCTTTTATATGGTAGCTCTGTCGTTCAGTTTAAGTCTTTCATTTATAGTAATCGGCATTCCACTATTTACACGAGTACTGCGAACTACGACAACCTTCATCCAATTCGAACGTACGCAGACGAAAGTTTATACAGATATTACGACAGCACATTACGACAAAAAAATAACAACGGATGCATCGATTTGGGTTCATGCCAAATTAGAACTTACGGATCGTCGCAATTGGCTCGCCGTCTTTTGGTTAATGCAGAAGTTGGTGATCGGACTCGTCAGTCTCGTCAGCGTAGCCGTTCTCTATTTAACACCGCTTGCATTCCTGTTGGCACCCATTTTGTATCGATACATCGATATGAATGTCATTTTCATGCAAGTAGATACTTTTGCGAAATCACTCCTTATCATGGTTCTGGGAGCGGTGCTTGCCGCAATAAGCGTCAAGTTGGGTGACCGGTTGACGAAAACATTCGGAGGTTATACGCGAACCATGATTCAACAGCTAGACCGATAGCTACTTTTTTCCGACCTTTATGCAGGTGACGGAGCGTAACAGCCAATTATACACTGCACAAAGGTTTGGTTTATAATACTATAGGAAACAAACAGATAGCTGCTTAGGGGTTGAAAGAATTGTTGGAAATGGTCAAAAAATGGTTTTGGTATGATTGGATTATGCTTGGGCTCCGCCTTATTACTAGCGTTTCGCTCATTCTCACGACGATCAGATTTCAGGAAGGTCTAGCGCTGCCTTTATGGATCGTTATTTTTTGGGAGATTGCCGCTTTCTCCATTCCCTGGATTTGCTTGCTGCTCAACTACAAATATTATTTATTCACAGAGATACTGCTCTTTGGCGGGCTATGCGTACATTTAACCTCGTTGTTTCCGGAAGCATTCCCTTCATTTCTTGTATCAGTCTTTCAGATCGCAGCGAATAGCGCTCGTCTGTCTTATCATTGGACGGCACCGGCAACGGTCTTGGTAATACCCGGAATTTTTTATGTTGTTTCGCCAAATAACAGCTATTGGGTCATGGTCACCTACTACGGACTTGCTTATGTGATGGGATTCGCTTTTCATTTATTGACCGTCAATCATCGGCAAAATGAAACGATCCGCAAGCAAAACGCGGTGCTTGAGCAATATATGTCCCAAATCGAGCGTATTACGCTGGCAGAAGAGCGAAACAGGCTGTCTAGGGAGCTTCACGATACTGTCGGTCATGCTTATACTTCCATCATCATGGGTATGGAAACGTTGCGCCCCGAGCTTGCTAACGAAACGGGTATACAGAGGCTGGATTCCTTGCTTGAGTTGGGCCGCAAAAGTATAGAGGAAGTGAGGGGCTACTTGCATCAAATGGAGTCTCCACAGCAGTCGCTTTCCTTGGTCCAATCTCTGCAAAAGCTTGGGGATGAATTTCAGGAGCATGCCCGGGTCGAGGTAAGCTTTCGTGCGTTCGGAGAGGAGCCCCGACTGTCCCGACAAGCGAAAATGGCGTTCATTCGCTGCTTGCAGGAGTCGCTTACGAATGCGGTTCGTCACGGTCAGGCGACGGATATCACCGTTTCTTTGCAATTTGGGCACCAGGATACAAGGTTGGAGGTGCATGACAACGGAAGAGGGATGGAAGAATGGCAGGAGGGCTTCGGCATGAACGCGATGAAGGAGCGGGCCATGAATTTGCAAGGTCAAGTGTTCGTCTATACGAAACCAGGGGACGGTACGCTTGTCACCTGTACGTTGCCGCGACAAGCGGAAATGGAGAACGACCTTATTCAGCTGTTGATCGTCGACGACCAGCCGTTTATTCGGGAAAGTCTGCAGGTGCTGCTCGACAAGTACCAAGACTTGAACGTAGTCGGCTCGGCAGAGGATGGCGAACAAGCCGTCGACCTGTGCGGACGCCTCCAGCCTCACTTAGTGCTAATGGATTTGGATATGCCACGCATGAATGGAGCCGAAGCAACCAAAATGATCAAGAAGCAATGGCCGCATATTCGCGTATTGATTTTCACGACGTTTCAGGATGCGGAGCAAGCGTTGGACTTACTGCGCAGTGGTGCGGACGGCTTCCTGCTAAAATCAGCCGAACCGTTAGAGCTGGCCGATACCATCCGGCTTATTCACAGAGGAGGCACATTAATCGATCGAGGGATGTCCCATAAAATATTCAAGAAGCTCAATAAGAGCGTCGAATCTACGCAATTGAAAGCCACCAACGACTATGATCTGACTAACAGGGAAATAGAAATATTGCAGCTTGTTGCCAAAGGGCTCCGGTACAAGACGATAGCGTCCAAGCTGTATTTGTCGGACGGCACGGTCAGAAACTACGCCTCCTCGGCCTATATTAAGCTAGGAGTACGCAACAAGGAAGAAGCCGTCCAGAAAGCATTGGAGATCGGAATCATCGTTAGCTAGAATTCGAAGGACAAAACTGAAAGAACAGGCAACTGATTCTGAGAGTGCCGTTCATTGGGACTTGAATTTCACAAAATGAATGTAAAAATGGCCGAAAATACGACTTGTATCTCCGGCCATCTTTTATTTCAGCCAAACACATGAAAATAATTCAAGACATTTTTTCCAATCAGTAAAATCGTGACGCAAATGAATAATAAACGCACATAAGAAGCACCTTTCTTAATTGCGAAATTCGTTCCGACCAAGGCTCCTGCAACCATTGCAAGCCCCATCGGAATTCCATAGGCAAAATTGACGGTCCCCATTGATAAGAAAATGATAAGTGCGGCTATATTGCTTCCAAAGTTCAATATTCTTGCATTCCCAGCTGCCTGGACAAAATCAAACCCTATGATCAAAAATGAAAATAATAAAAAGGAACCTGTGCCTGGTCCAAGAAAACCATCATAAAAGCCAATGGCAAATATAATGACAATCAAAAGAATCATTTTCTTCCGTTTCAGTCCTTTATACTTTGCATCTTTACCCCAATCCTTTTTTACCACCGTGTAAATCGCAACAATGACCAATAGGATCAAAATGAGGGGCTTTAAGATCTCTGCGGAAACGAAATGGACAACATATGCTCCTATTGCCGCTCCAACCACAGTAATCGGAAACAGCTTGATGACGAATTTGAAATTGACTTTTCCAGCCCGAATGAATGAAATCGTACTCGTTAAAGAGCCCATTGTACCCGCCAGCTTATTGGTGGCAAGTGCCGCTGAAGGCGAAATCCCCGTGAACAATAAAGCCGGAATCGAAATTAACCCGCCTCCGCCAACAACGGAATCAATGAATGCGGCAATAAAACCGGCCAGTATTAAAAATAGCAAAGTATAGAGATTGATATCCTCCATGTATTCCCCTTCTTTCATAAACACTCACTAAAACGACATTACTCATTTTTCAACCAGATGGTCGAATAATCTTTCCTCTGAAGTCACCGTAAACCCATGCCGTTTAAGCAAAGCCGCGGTCACCCCATTCCCTACCTTCTTCTTCCCCTTGAAATCACCATTATAAATCGTCGCACTTCCACAGGATGGACTATTTTCTTTTAATACGACTAGCGTCGCTCCGACTTCCTGGGCTTTCAATAATGTAAGATTGGCTCCTTTTATGTACAATTCCGTTACATCCCGGCCAGACTTTTCAATTATCTTCGCTTTTCCATCAAGGACATCCTCACCTTCACCGCCAATTATCTCAGCAGGTTCCCTAGGCGTCGAAAAACCTCCAAGCAACTCAGGGCAAACCGATATAGCCTTTTTCTCCCTCATTAATTCCAGAATCCTATCATCCAGGCTGTGTGTACCGTTGTATCTCACCTCAAGACCTGCTAAACAAGAACTCACCAAAATCATCAAATCACCCCAGCTCATGCTTTTTACACCATTTTACCATTCTTTTAGCATCTTCATTTCGAATATTGACCATCAACCAGAACTTTGCGGTGACGGAAGATAAGTCGTTGGTCGATTTATTAACCCGTAGGTCATTAATGCTGAATTCCGCCAACCAAATCAACAAAAAAAGCGCTTGCAGCGAAATGAATTCTCTGCAAGCACTATCTATTAGTTAGTCGAGTTCAATGATAGTAGTTGGTACGTAATGATGGTTTTTCCACTGGTCCATTCAACTTTTTGGATAACAGCTGTTCCGCTTGAATCAGATTGAATCGTTTTGCGGACATCGATTGGGATATCGATCGGGTATAACCGGTAACCTTCTTTCGACAGCCGAAAAATATTTTCTTCTTCACGGGTTTCGTTCCCTTTTGTAACGATCATGGTATTGAGTTCCATAGGCATGCCCATGTGTATTTCCTCCTCTTGCAAATATACTTTGAATATACTTCATTCTATCATCATTCGGTTTTGTTTTTCATCCAAGATGTTAAATCTTCGACAACTTTTCTGTTAACGGCCGGCGGGAAGAAATGTGTGAATTGAGGAAAATACCAGCTTTCGACCTCTTTGTCGTGCATTTTCAACCTTTTCTCCAACCGGTACGCGTGTTCAATGGCGACATTGTCATCTTTTTCACCATGAATGATCAGAACGGGCACATTCAAATCTTCAATTGCAAACAATGGTGTACGGTATTCATATTGTTCTGGGCATTTTTTTGGTGTTCCGCCGATGACCCGCTTCATCATCCGACGCATATCGACACGCTCGACGTATGTTAAAAACATATCCGATACACCACCCCATGTGACGATTGACGCTGCACTCCTGCAGTATATCCCCGTCCAAAGCGCCATGATGCCGCCTCGGGAAAATCCGAGGATATGAATGTGATCCTTGTTCACTCGGGGGTGCTGTTCAAGAAGATTGAATCCTGATATCGCGTCGAACCTATCTTCGCCTCCAAAATCCTCATCTCCCTCTCCGCCTTGATTTCCACGGTAAAAAGGGGCAAAAACGATGAAACCTTCCACGGCATACTGCACAATCCTTGCTGGCCTCACCTTGCCGACATTTTTAATCCCCCCGCGTAAATATAAGAAGGCATCATGAATTTCGCCATCAACCGGTTCAGCTAGTAACCCTTTTACTTTCAGGCCTTGTGATATGTATGTAACTGAATAAAGATGGATTTGTGGATGCGGTGATGGAAACCGCCTTTTTGAAATAATCGTTCCGTTCTCCAATTTTCCACTCTCCTTTCTCTTTAATCTTATTGTAAAACATCCGCTTGTTTTTATCCCCTGGGAGGCATTCACATTTTTTTCTTCCATTCATACGATAATGTAGGCAAAATACCTATTTATCAAGGAGGAAGGAATTTTGAAAAAATGGTGTAAAGCAGGTGTCGTATTTATACTTCTGTGCATGCTGGTCCCGCTCGGAGCATGTGGCAACAAGGACAAGGAAACAACGAAGGTGAGGGTGGCTGAAGTAACCCGCTCCCTTTTCTATACACCGCAATATGTAGCGATCGAAAAGGGATTTTTTAAAGATGAGGGCCTAAGCATTGATTTGAAAACGACGGCAGGCGGCGACAAGACGATGACCACATTACTGTCCGATGGAGCGGATATTGCTCTAGTTGGGTCTGAAACATCGATCTACGTTCAAGCCCAGGGTTCTAATGACCCCGTCATCAACTTCGCTCAATTAACACAGACGGATGGAACGTTTCTTGTTTCACGTGAAAAAATTGATAACTTCAGATGGGATATGCTGAAAAACTCTACATTCCTAGGCCAGCGAAAAGGCGGGATGCCGCAGATGGCCGGCGAGTTCGTATTGAAAAAACATAACATAGACCCGAAAAAAGATTTGAACCTCATCCAAAATATTGATTTTGCGAATGTAGCAACTGCCTTCGCCTCCGGAACCGGCGATTTTGTTCAACTGTTCGAACCAACTGCCAGTGTGTTTGAAAAAGAAGGAAAAGGCTATATTGTCGCTTCTTTCGGCACCGAATCCGGGCATCTTCCCTATACGGTTTATATGGCTAAGGAAAGCTATTTGAAAGAAGACAAATTGACTGTCGAAAAATTCACGAGGGCATTGAAGAAAGCACAGGATTGGGTTCAGGAAAATGATGCTTCGGAAGTCGCCAAAGTCATTCAGCCGTATTTTGAAGATACCAATATCGAGACCATGGAAACAGTTATCAACCGCTACAAAGAACAAGGTTCATTTGCCACCGACCCCATTCTTGATGAAGAAGAATGGAACAATCTGCAAAACATCATGGATGAAGCAGGCGAGCTGCCTTCACGTATAAGCCATGATGAGCTGGTCAATACCGATTTTGCTGAAGAAGTCATAAAATAGCATAACTAAAGGTAAGGAGGATGTCCGATGAGCTTTTTAAAAATCCAAGACATTCACCATACTTATTTTTCAAATCAGACGGCAGCGACCGCACTCGCGGACATTTCCCTCGACATTGAAAAAGGTGAATTCGTCTCCTTTCTAGGTCCGAGCGGCTGCGGAAAGACTACCCTGCTTTCCATCATCGCTGGACTATTTTCGCCCACCTCTGGAAAGATCCTGCTCGAAAACAAACCGCTGAAGGCCAACAGTGACCTTTCAATTGGCTATATGCTGCAGCAGGATTATCTATTTCCATGGAAGACGATAGAAGAAAATGTTTTATTAGGATTGAAACTGATTAAAAAAGATGAAGGCCTTGAGAGAATAAAGACGCTGAAACTATTAAGTGACGTTGGATTGGGAGGCACCGGAAAATTATATCCGCGCGAACTCTCAGGCGGAATGAGGCAAAGGGCTGCACTGGCACGGACACTGGCGGTCGACCCAAAAATCCTTTTGCTTGATGAACCCTTCTCGGCCCTTGATTACCAAACGAAGTTGAAGCTGGAAGACCTTGTTTTTGAAACCCTGAAATCGTTCGGAAAGACAGCCGTGCTCGTCACCCATGATATCGGTGAAGCCATCGCAATGAGTGACCGCATCTATCTGTTTTCCGCGAACCCGGGAAGCGTGCACAAAACATTCGAGGTGCCCGATGAACTGCGTGAACTGACGCCTTTCCATGCCCGCAACCATCCACAGTATCCAATGCTATTCCAAACGATCTGGAAGGAGCTTGAGAGCCTTGAATATTGAACAGCTTCATAACCAATATAAAACCAAGTTAAAAAAGGAAAACAGGCTCATTCGCTTTTATCAGATCCTGATTTTCATCGTTTTTTTCAGCAGTTGGGAACTTTTTTCCCGGATGGAATGGATAGATCCGCTCATCTTCAGCTCCCCAACCAAAGTGTGGCATCTTTTCATAAAAAAATTGGGTGATGGAACACTGCTTTCCCATTCCGGAGTGACGCTATTCGAGACGGTTCTCGGCTTTATCATAGGGACACTGCTTGGAACGATCCTTGCATCCCTGCTTTGGTGGTCGCCAAGATTATCAAAAACGCTTGACCCCTATCTCGTCATTTTAAATGCCATGCCGAAAGTGGCACTCGGCCCCATCATCATCGTAGCATTCGGCCCTGGCTTTCCATCCATCATCTCGATGGGGGCGATCATCTCCATCATCATCACCACCATCGTTGTCTACACCGCATTTCGCGAAGTGGACCCGAACTACCTAAAGGTACTCCAAACTTTTGGCGCCACAAGAACACAAGCCTTTCGGGAAGCCATATTACCCGCCTCCTTCCCAACGATCATCTCGACATTGAAAGTGAATGTCGGACTCTCCTGGGTCGGCGTCATCGTCGGGGAATTCCTTGTCTCGGCGAAAGGACTCGGTTACCTAATCATTTATGGCTTTCAAGTCTTCAACTTCACCCTCGTCATGCTCGCCTTGATGATCATCGCCGTCTTTGCCACCATCATGTATCAACTTGTCGAACTGCTTGAACGAAAATTAATCAAAGACTAACCTACTGCCGAAAACCCTCGGCAGTTTTTCATTTATGCTGGGATAACTCTGAGTTTGGGCAATTTATCGTGAGTTTGGGCGCTTTACTCGTGAATTTGAGCACTTTACTCGAGAATTTGGGCGCTTTACTCGTGAGTTTGGGCTTTACTCGTGAATTTAGGCAATTTACTCGTGAGTTTAGCCAATTTACTCGTGAATTTGAGCGCTTTACTCGTGAGTTTAGGCGTTTTACTCGTGAGTTTAGGCAATTTACTCGTGAATTTGAGCGTTTTACTCGTGAATTCCAGGCTTTACTCGTGAGTTTGTCCCATTTACTCTTTTTTAGAGAGAATTACTGCTAACCAGCTTTGATATGCTCAACGGCACAATCTCATCTTTCATGATGAAACTAAACTCATCACCCAGTACAGCCGGCAATGCTTCCAAAAAGATCGGGCCGTCCGTTTCCAGGTAATCTTCTTTCTTTTTCACCTCACGCAAATTAGCATAGAATATCGATTTAACGATTGGCTTCACTGGATCATGTACTTTATATTGTCCCAGAAATTGAAGCTGCCCCACCAAGCCCCCTGTTTCTTCATACACTTCCCGTATGGCTGTTTCTTCAATCGACTCCCCTGCTTCCCGCTTACCTCCCGGGAACTCCAACCCCCGCTCTCTGTGTTTGGTCAATACCCACCTTCCCTTGTACCTGCTGAGAACAAAAACATGCCAAGACTCTCCAAAAACAGGATCCTCGGAGAATTCCACCTTGTATCCGTTCGTATCAAAAAAACGTTTCATTTTTCCCCTTCTCTCCATATAAGAAATAATGCTTTATTTCATTGGACTCGTCTTTCATTATATGGATAAAAAAAACCACAATCCAGCAAGAATCTCCATTACATCAAAAAAACGATGGCCCCCTCAATATTCGAGGCCATCGTCTGTTGGTTTTGCCTGTAAAATCCCCATACTTTCTATATGCCGTCTTCCGTCTTCCGTACCTAGTGCATAAATCATCTCATAAATTTTTTGGAGAGTGATATCCTGTTTATCATTTTCCCGGTCAAAATGATATTGAAGGTATGGGACATGTGCCCTGTAAAAGTTTTCTTCCCCTATCGAATAATTATAATCAAATAACTCACGTAACTGGATGATTTCATTATCGGTCGCCTCGATCTCAAAATTCCATGGAGAACTTTCTCTATCCTGTGTTATCTGCCCGTTCGGAAGCCAAATGTAATACTTTTTCCTGTTTTCAGACACATTCATCCACCCTTTCCATAAATCCTACGCTTATTTTTTCACCTATTTCCCTACTTCATACAATGGAAAATTTTGTTTACAGAAGTACAAAGATGTTAAATAATAGATTAAAGTATCTTTCAAAGGGTAAAACATATAATAAGCCCAAGCATCCCTTCAGATTTTTATATGCACCCAGAGGTTTTTTTGATAACCTACATATAAAGAGATAACGATTTCTAATAAATGTGAGGTGAAAGTTTTGAAGTTAATTGAAGAATTATACAATATGTACCGTAATAAGATGACTGGTGATGAAGAAGATATTGATATGCTTACTTTTGCGGTTCTGGAGCAATTGGACCGTAAGGAGATTTTCGAATTGCTTCAAGAGATGGATGATCAAGAACTAACCAATCTAATGGGCCTTTACATTATTGAAACGTTAAAAGGGAAGTTCGCTCAAAATAGCATGAACGACACGAAACCTACACACTTTCCGCCACGGAATATTCATTAATACATACCTGTCTGGTGTCCCTCCTTTGATGGATGCCTTTTTTATTGTTTTAATTTTTCCTCCATTTAAAAAAAGCCCTACCGAAGTAGAGCTTTCCCTAAACCTTAATGTCCTAAATACGCACGCAGCATCCAAGCATGTTTGTTTAAGCTTTTCTTCATGCCTGTCAGCATATCGGCCGTAACCGGATCTTCTTCTTCGGCCACTTCGATAATTTCTAAGAACTCTCCGGAAAGCTTCTCAAAATCACTGATGACGCTTTGAACCATGTCTTCAGTATTTTCGTTACCTGTCGCTTCTTCGATCGTAGTCAATTCCAAGTACTCTTTAAGGGTAGCGACCGGTTTTTCCCCAATGGCCAATAGTCTTTCAGCCAATTCATCATAATTGGCTGTCACTTCTATATATAGTTCTTCCAATTTTTGATGAAGTTCAAAGAAGTGCGGTCCATTCACGAACCAGTGGTAATTATGAATTTTCGTATAAAGAACACTGAAATTTGCAATTTCCTTATTCACTAATATTCCTAGTTTTTTCTGAGCCATAAATATCTACCTCCGTAAGTTGGTTATACCTTTATAATTCCCTCTATTCTAAAATTGAAACATTATCCGCTCCGGTTCTTATGCTAAAATGAATCTAAATTGTGAACGTTAGGAGCTGTAAAGAATGATTACGGTTTTAGTTATCTCCATTATTGTGATTCTGATTGTTTTGGCATTATCCGTCCTGACAATCGGAAAAGGTTACAGCTATAAGCATACAGTGGATCCCAATGACCCTTTGCCAGAGGATGAGGGGAAAAAGGAAGAACCCGAAAAATGAAAAAAAGTTCCTGTCACAAACTGACAGGAACTTTTTTTATTAACCGAAAACTTTATGAAGGTCTTCTTTATCTTGAGCAAGCCAGAAATTCATTAATTTCTTTGCTCCTTCAAGATCATGCAATTTTGCTTGGCCGCATTGTTTTTCATTTGCAGCTGGAATTTCTGTAATTTGAACAGCATCCTTGAATGTATCTTCAAGTACATCGATTATTTCCGTTACTGACGGTTCGCCGCTGACCACAAGGTAATATCCTGTTTGACATCCCATTGGCGAAATATCGATAATATCAAAATGATCGTAGCGCTCAGAATGCTTACGGATATTGAAAGCAAGCAAGTGTTCCAATGTATGGATCGTATCCGGCTTCATCGCTTGTTTATTAGGCTGGCAAAAACGGATATCAAATTTATTAACAACACCATCTGTTCCTACCTTATGGACACCGCAATGTCTAACATATGGGGCTTTAACAGCGTTATGATCTAATTCAAAGCTTTCAACTGAAGGCATTTAATTCACTCCTTAATTGTATGTATCTCTATTCTACCTTGAATAACAATAAATTTCATCTATTAAAAACAATTCTTATTAAATCCATCGGATTACCCATATACTCATTCCTTTTTTACCCTTATTGGAAATTTAGAAAATATGCTATAATTGAGGGTAGTGAATTTACTCGAAAAGAGATGAAAGCATCGTGTTTAAAAAAATATTAATGGGAATCATCCGTTTTTACCAAGTTGCCATTTCACCATTAAAACCGCCTACTTGCCGTTTTTACCCAACTTGTTCCCATTATGGTTTGGAAGCGATCAACCGTTTTGGCCCTATAAAAGGAAGCTGGTTAGCCATCGTCCGGATTCTTAAATGTCATCCGTTTCATCCAGGAGGCATTGACCTTGTTCCAGAAAAAAAGAAAAAAGGTGAAGACCATTAGAAAAAAACCTTGCTTTCTTTTATAATTTTTTGTATTATACAGAAGTCAAATCGTAATCATTTCGTTTTTATAGATCAAATCGTAATCAATACGAATTATAAAGGAGCATTTCCATATGAAAAATCGAGCATTGCTCTCTCTTTTCCTTGTTACTGTGCTGTTTTTGTCAGCCTGCGGCAACTCAAAGGGAGATTCCACTAAAGAAGCCAAGGATACCTTAGATATTTATACGACGGTGTACCCATTACAATACTTCACGGAAGCCATTGGCGGGGAGTATGTGAACGTCAAAACGGTTTATCCACCCGGAACGGATGAACACTCTTTTGAACCCTCTCAAAAGGATATTGTAAAAATGGCGGAGTCAGACCTGTTTTTCTATATTGGCTATAATCTTGAAGGCTTCGTGACGAAGGCTCAACCAATTTTAAGTAAAGAAGGCGTCAGAACAGTCGCAGTAGGCGAAACGGTTCATCTTAATGAAGGTGAGCATGCATACAAAGACGAAGACGAGCATGAACACGAAGACGAAGACAGTCATGACCATGGGGGCGTTAATCCCCATTTGTGGTTAGATCCCATCTATTCCATTGACATGGCTAAAACCATCAAGGACGAATTAACGAAGAAAATGCCTGAACATAAAGACTATTTCAACAGCCACTTCAACGAGCTTTCAAAAAAACTGAAGGCACTTGATAAAAAACTCGCGACGACAATCGAGTCGGGCCGTACCAAAAAGATCATCGTTTCCCATTCCGCATATGGTTATTGGGAGGAACGCTACGGACTTGAACAGATTGGAGTTACAGGACTAACGTCTTCAAACGAACCCTCTCAAAAGGAACTTGCGAAAATCGTAACCATGGCCGATAAAGAAGACTTGAACTATGTCATCTTTGAGCAGAATATCAGTTCTAAACTAACAGAGATCATCCAAAAGGAAATGGGAGCGAAATCGCTTAAGCTCCATAACCTATCCGTGTTGACGGATAAAGATATCGAAGCGGGCGAAGATTACTTCAGTTTAATGGAAAATAATATAAAGACACTGCAAACTGCGTTGCAATAGTCAAAAAAGGCGGGTCCTGACGGGTCCGCCTTTTTTGTCCCCCAATAAAAAAATGGACTCAAAAGTCGAAGCTCTTGAGCCCATTTTCATTATTCATTTAAATGCTTCTCGCGGATTTTTTCCATTTTCGTCATCAATTCCGTGCCAATCGTGGATTCGAATTCCGGATAGATGACCGTCATTTCATCCATCCACTCTTTCTTTTCATCATCTGACAATGTATAGATGTCGATATTCGATTTTTGCTTGATTTCCAGAAGCTGTTTCTGATTCAATTCATTTGATTTGATCCATAACCATTTCGTCGTATCATCCATCGCACGTTTGATTTGCAGCTGAATATCCAACGGGAGATTGTCCCAAAACGGCTTGTTTATCATGACGACATACCCTAAATACCCGTGATCACTGATCGTTAAATATTTTTGCACCTCATATAATTTCTTGGAATAGATATTCGAAATCGTATTTTCCTGGCTGTCCGTTTTATTGATTTCAAGGCTTTTAAACGTTTCATTAAACTCCAGCTCCGATGTTGTCGCCCCAAAATGCTTGAATTGGCTTGCCAGGACTGCACTTGGCATGATTCTAAAACTCTTTCCCGCAAAATCCCTTGGATGCCGTATCGGTTTATTGCTTGTAATCTGTTTATAGTTATTCGACCAAAATGCGAGTCCCTCGATATCCATGGAATTCAGCTGCTTAAGCAGTTCTTCCCCCACTTCACCATTCAAAGCTTCCTTTAGCGCAGTGTCCGTTGGAAAGACGTAAGGGAGGTCCAATAGCATCCATTTTTTTGATATATTCGTAATCTTAGATGTAGTTGGAGCAATCATCTGCACCTTGTTTTCTTGTAACGCATTAATTTCTTCATGATCACTATATAATGATTGATTAGGGTAAACTTCAATTTTGACACGATGATCTGTATATTCATCGACAAGTTTGGCAAATCGGTTCGCAGCTAGCCCCTTAGGCGTATTTTCGGCAACGACATGACTGAACTTAATTACGATTTGATCCTTCATCCCCACCTGCTCCTCATCCTTCGGCAAATTGAAACCGAAGCTTGTGAAGAACGATTGAAACGATATATAAACTGCTATCAACAGCCCCATGCCAATTAAAATGAAATACCCCCATAATGCACGCATATCGACAACTCCCTACCGCTCACTTCACATTATCACTATTCTATCACAGCCTTTTTGCTGTCGTAATACAATGCGGGAAAAAGTAGCGAAAATAGATAGAACTTCTGTTACTATTAAGTATAGAAGTAATGGAGGAACAACAATGGATAAATCCTTTCATATGCCCATTCAATTTAAAATCACCCTGCTATCATTCGTAATCGTCGCTTTTTCGATACTTATAGGCGGGATTTTTATATTTGGAAATATCGTTTCAGTCAGGGAAGATGAAATCGGCAAACGTTCCATGATCACTGCACACACCATTGCCGAACTCCCTGAAGTACAAAGATTGGTCCGTGAGCCTGAAGGATGGACGCAACTCAATCCGATGATTGAAAACTTAAGGAAAATCCATCAAGCGGATTATATTGTTGTGCTCAACAATCAGCATATACGCTATTCCCACCCGGTGTTCAGACAATTGGGGACCCCATCTAGCAGCAATGACGAAAGCCCTGCGTTCGCTGAACATGAATACCTTTCAAAGGCGGCTGGCGAACTCGGCATTTCCGTTCGCGCCTTTGTCCCGATCCTCGATAAGGATAACGAGCAAATCGGCGTTGTACTGGTTGGGAACATCCTGCCGACGATACCGGAATTAATAAAGGATTTGAAAAGTGAAATCGCGATTATCCTTATCCTTACACTCCTATTCGGTGTATGCGGCTCATGGCTCTTGGCCAGACGGATAAAAAAAGAGACCTTCCAACTTGAACCGCATGAAATATCACGGATGTTGGTTGAAAGGACCGCTGCCTTCAATGCCATGCATGAAGGGGTCATCGCCATAGATAATAATCAAAAAATCACGATTTTCAATGAAAAAGCTAAGCAAATGCTCAATATCAACGGTCCAGTCATTGGCAAGAATATCAATGATATAATAAATGATACCCGGCTGCCAGAAGTGCTCGACCGGACATCCCCCATCTTCAATCAGGAAATATCCGTTCAAAACAGGAATATTGTAAGCAACCGGGTACCAATAAAGATTGCGGATAAAACGATAGGCGCCGTGGCCATTTTCCAGGATCGCACCGATGTGACGAAGCTAGCTGAAGAGTTGACCAGTGTCAAAGCATTCGTTGAAGCCCTGCGCGTTCAGAACCATGAACATATGAACAAACTCCATACGATAGCAGGATTGATCCAGCTAGGTAATCTGGATGAAGCACTGCATTATATTTTTCAAATCACGGAAGAGCAAGAGGAACTGACCAGGTTTTTAACGAAGCACATTCACGATGATAATTTAGTGGGGCTTATATTAAGTAAGATCTCCTTGGGAAGGGAACTCGGAATCGAACTCATCATGGACAAGCACACGAAATTGGACCAATTCCCAGCTGATATGGATCATCACGATTTTGTTTTGATAATCGGAAACCTGATCGAAAATTCGTTCGCTTCCCTAAAGCATTGTGCAGAAGAAACAAAACAGGTTTATCTATCCATTTACCAAGATGAACGGCATTGTCAAATCGTGCTTGAGGATAATGGACCTGGTATTCCCGAGGACATTCATAAAGATATATTCGAATATGGTTTTACAACAAAAGGTGCGGAAGGATCAGGAATTGGTCTTTATTTAATAGACCAAATTGTTAAAAAGGCGAACGGCGAAATGAAATTCACGACACGCCCTAACGAAGGGACAAGCTTTTTTATTTCTTTTCCCATGCACGATATAGAGGAGAACCAAAATGACTAAAGAATTTCGTGTACTTTTAATTGAAGACGACCCAATGGTCCAAGAGGTTAACAAACAGTTCATCGAGCGCCTGCCCGCCTTTAAAGTCGTTGATACAGCTTCAAATGGGCTTGAAGGTTTGGTGAAAATCAGGAAGATTAAACCCGATCTTGTCATTTTGGATATCTTCATGCCCTCTTTAAACGGGGTCGATACACTTTATCAAATCAGAAAAGAGCAAATTGATGTGGATGTCATCATCATTTCGGCGGCCAATGACCAGAAAACGATCCGAAAAATGATACAGAACGGGGCTTTTGACTATTTAATCAAACCATTTAAATTCGAAAGGCTAAAACATACACTTGAACAATATTTTGCTTTTCGGATGGAGGTTGAACCTGACCATCAAATCTCTCAAAATCAGCTCGACCGAATTCTCTTTCAAAATAAAACACCTTCCGAAACGAGTCCGAAATATGATGTTCCTAAAGGATTGAATGGAGCTACTCTTGAGCAAGTGACGAGATTCATAAAAACTCAGCCTGGATCTTTATCGGCAGAAGAAGTGGCTGATGGAATAGGAATCGCCAGAGTTACAGCAAGGCGTTATCTTGAATACTTGCACGGCGAAGAAGTCCTTCAGCTTGACGTCCAGTATGGCAGCATCGGCCGTCCAGTTAATAGGTACCGGCTTAGAAAAACTTAAATCGCATGGGGACCGGCCAGAACCGAAACGGTTCCCTGTTAACTTTCATTCATTTACGCTCCCGTCTTTCGATCATATATGCCCCACTTTCTCTTCAAAAGAAACAGCTCACACTCCGCCAACGCCGTCACTTCTTTAATGACATAGTCCGGCATGCCTCTTCTTAATAGAATTTCCGCAATAAGGTACGGTCTTTTCATATACTCTCCCCTCCCTATCCCTTAGTTGCCATCCTTTTATTTCATTATACAAAATAATCCAATAAAGAAAAAATAGTCAAAGCCCCATTTTCCAAAAAAATATCTGACTGATCGGGCCATTTAAATGATTTCCCTTCACTAAAATCCCGTTTTATAAAAGGAATGCTGGAGATGCAAAATATTTGCAGAATGTAGACAAATTAAAAAAGATCCAGTGATTTCAGAAACCCGCTCCCCTTCCATAGACTGTCTGCCATGCCTCATCAAAGTAAGCGCCTGCGGGGTCTCGTAGCCAGTTATTCGGCAGGAGTAACCGAGTTTTCTTAACACCATGATTCGGGGTGTGACCTATCAAACCTGCTTTTGTCTACAAACTGATATTTGTAAGTATTCTATTAAAATCATTTTCTAAAAGGGTGGGATTTCCGTCCAAAATGTATTAAATGGGTTTTTTAGAAGGCATGCAGCGAATAATATATTACTGCGAGCTAGGGGGATTATTATAAAACGGGGGTGGCAATATGGATTCAAAAGAGGCGGGCCATGCACCTCCTTTGATTTTTTTCACCTGTAAAGTTTACTATATGTAGTCAAATCCTTTAGCCGCTTTTCATTGATGGCAAAACCGATTCCCGCTTTATCAGGAACCTGGATCATACCATTTTTGACAATGACTTCCGGATCAATTATATCCCCTTCCCAATAGCGGGATGAGGATGATATATCCCCGGGAATCGTGAATCCTTTTAATGTGGCAAGAGCGATATTATGTGCACGCGATATGCCAAATTCAATCATCCCCCCGCACCAAACGGGCACATCATTTCCCAAGCATAGATCATGGATCTTGACAGCTTCTGTCCAGCCGCCGACTTTTGCCATCTTAATGTTGATCACCCCACAGCTCTCGAGTGACAGCGCACTTTTGGCATCATGAAATGAGTTTATGCTTTCATCAAGGCAAATGGGTGTCTGCAGCTGTTTCTGCAAAATGGAATGTTCAACAATATCGTCATGTCCCAGCGGCTGCTCAATCATCATCAGCTTAAACACATCAAGCTTCTGCAGATGTGGGATGTCATCGAGTGTGTACGCTGAATTGGCATCTGCCATTAGCGGGATATCTGGATAGGCCCGACGGATTTCCGATAAAAACTCCAGATCATTATGAGGATTGATTTTTATTTTATAACGCTGATAACCAGATTTTGAAAAATCCTCAATCTGGTGCATCGCGTCTTCAATATCATTGGATGCAACGACAACACCAGCGGCCACTTCACTTCGTTCGCCGCCAAAAAGCCGTCCGAGATAGATGCCATTCTGCTTCGCATATAGATCAAGTATTGCCTGCTCCAAAGCTGACTTCGCCATCGCATTCCGTCTGATTCCGCTCCATAAATTAGGCAGCTCATCAGGATGCCTAATCCGACCTGCCAATGTCAACGGTATTAAGAAGTCATCCAACATATGAAAGCATGTTTTGATCGTTTCCTCGGTATACCAAGGACTTGCAAAAGGCACCGCTTCCCCGTATCCAATCAATCCATCTTCATCCATGGCTTCGACAATTATCACTTCCCGGTCGGATACCGTTTCGAGATGCGTCTTAAATGGCCGCTTCAAAGGGGCCTTAACGAGCTTTAGTGAAATGGAGGATAACTTCATTGCCATTCCCCCATTCTCTTCTTCAGTTCCCTTCTCAGTAGCTTGCTCGCTCCATTACGGGGAAGCTCCTGACAAAAAATCACGTTCCGGGGAATTTTATAGGCCGCCAAATATTCTCTGCAATACTCCAGCAGTTCACTCTCATTAGCCTCAGCGCCTTGATGCAAGACGACAAAAGCGAGTGGAACCTGTCCCCATTTTTCATCGTCAATCCCCGTCACACCCGCTTCGAAAATATCAGGGTGCTTACAAAGGACATTTTCAACCTCAGCCGGATAGACATTCTCACCGCCGGATATGATTAAATCCGAGCGTCGCTCTAGCACATACAAAAAGCCTTCTTCATCCAGATAACCAAGGTCCCCTGTATATAGCCATCCATCGGTAATAGCCTGCAGTGTAGCGTCCATTCGATTAAAATAGCCTTTCGTCACATTCGGACCTGAAACCACGATTTCCCCCACTGCACCCGGTTCACAAATATTGCCGTCTTTCTCTATCCGTAACTGCGAAGGGAACAAAGGTTTTCCCGCTGATCCGATTTTTGCCATGCTATACTCCGGTGCAAGTGTCACAATCTGTGAGGACGTTTCTGTCATCCCGTACGTCTGATAGACTGGAATCCCTTTTTCCTTACATACTTCAAGTAAATGAACGGGTGCTGGGCCTCCGCCTAACAGCATACAGCGAAAAGCTTCCGGATAGCTTGTTCCCTTCAAATCCTGCAACATCCTATTCACCATCGCCGTCACGACCGAAATGATCGTCACTCCATTTTCCTGGATGCTCAGGTTTGCTTCCCGTTCGTCGAACCGTTCAGCCAAAACGACCTTCATGCCATAAATCACATTTTTCATCAGGATGGATAAGCCGCTAATATGAAAGATCGGAACTGCACAAAACCAAGAATCCCCCTCATGCAAGCCAAGGTTCAACACCGACCCGACAGCACTCCACCAATGGTTGCCGAAGGTTTGGATCACACCTTTTGGATTTCCTGTCGTACCTGAGGTATACATGATCGTAGCCGTATCCTCAAGATAAAACTCTTGAAGAATCTCTGCCGCTCCTTCATCCGGCAATTCTTCCATTAAGTGAAGGTGTAAATTTGGGAGAATACAACCAATTTCCGAGAGTTTTTCGGAAAAGGAACCTTCTGAAACAAGATAGGAAGTCTCACTATCCTCAATCTGCCAGGCCAACTCTTTTGCCGTTAACTTATTATTCAGCATCACAATTTTCACACCGAGATAAAATAGTGCGTGGATAACGACAACACCATCAATATGGTTACGGAGTAAAACCGCGCATGAATCGCCAGCCCTCAGACCAATGCTTGCCAGCTTGCCAGCCATCTTCTCCGATAATGTATGCAGTTCAAGAAAGCTATACGTATGGCCTTCAAATTCAATTGCCGGGCGATCTGGTGAAAGATGCGCCCGGTTTTTCAGCCAGTTCGGCAACTTTTCTTCTGCCATGATTGCTTATCCTCCTCCATTTGATATAGAAAACAGCCCGGCGATTATCCGCCAAGCTGTCAGTCTCATCATTTCACGCGTTTCATCAAGGGAAACGAGGGAATTGCCCAAAGTCCGGATTGCGTTTTTCTTTGAATGCATCGCGGCCTTCTTTTGCTTCTTCAGTTGTATAGTATAAAAGTGTAGCGTCACCAGCCAATTGTTGAAGACCTGCAAGGCCATCAGTATCAGCGTTCATTGCCGCCTTCAAGAAACGAAGTGCAGTTGGGCTCTTCTCAAGCATTTCTTCACACCATTTAACGGTTTCCGCTTCTAATTGGTCTAAAGGTACCACCGTGTTTACCAATCCCATATCCAATGCTTCCTGGGCATTGTATTGACGGCATAGGTACCAGATTTCACGTGCCTTTTTATGGCCTACGATACGTGCCAGGTAGCCAGAGCCATAACCGGCATCAAAGCTTCCCACATTAGGTCCAGTTTGTCCAAATACTGCATTGTCAGCAGCGATCGTCAAGTCACACACCACATTCAGAACATTACCGCCACCAATTGCATATCCTGCAACCATCGCTACGACCGGTTTTGGAATTACACGAATCAAACGCTGCAAATCAAGAACGTTTAGACGTGGAATGTTATCTTCACCTACATATCCGCCATTCCCGCGTACTTTCTGGTCTCCGCCTGAACAGAATGCTTTGCCGCCTACACCAGTTAAAATTATGACACCTATGCTGGAATCATCACGCGCCCTTGCGAATGCATCAATCATTTCAGCAGTCGTTTTTGGCGTGAATGCATTATGTACATGCGGTCGGTTGATGGACACTTTCGCAATCCCGTTATATTTTTCATATAAAATTTCGTCATACTCACGTATTGTTTCCCATTGTACCGTCATTTTAATTCCTCCTCCGATTTCGCTTCAAAAACTCACTTATTATTTTACCAAACTTTTCTCCATCTTCCACATGAATCGCATGTCCGGCATCATTTATTATTTTCCATTCAGCCTGCTTCAGCTTTTTTTTCATCGAGTCCGCAATTTCACAAAACTTAGGATCGAGTTCACCGGTTACAAGAAGCACAGGGAAATCAAGGTTTTTCAGGTCTTCCCAGTAAGAAGCCTGACTGCCGGTCCCCATACCAAGGAGGCTATTGTAAAGGCCGGCTGGGACATTTGCCTTCCTCTGCTCCCGAATGGCTGACCTGGTTTTGGCCGACAACCGTTTTTGACTTTCAAACAGCGGGATGTTTTCCCATTGATCCACAAAAGCTTCCACGCCCTTTTCAAGAATCCTTTCAGCAAGCTTCCTATCATTTTGCCTTCGGATTTCCCGCTCCTCTTCTGTTAAAAGGCCTGGTGAAGCGCTTTCCAATATCAATGTATCAACATACTCAGGATACAAACAGGCAAATCCCAATCCAAGCCTGCCGCCCATCGAGTATCCAAGGATATGGGCTTTCGGGAAATGTAACTCATCCAAAATGTACTTGATATCTTCAGCCACCCGCTCCATCCCATACCTTCGATGATCGGCCGGTGACGCAGACATGCCATGACCGATGATATCGACCATGATCATTGTATACCTATCACGCAATAGCGGAATGAGGAAATTCCATGTATCCCGATTTCCCGTAAATCCATGCAAAAGTACAAGAGGTTCTCCATTTCCCGTTATTTCAACAGCATAAGTGACATCCTTGCTGACAATATTCATGATATTTCCCTGTCTAACACCATTTTTATTTCCTGGGAAACAAAACTCCACAAATTTCGATGCTTTTGTAAATTGGACTCCCTTTCGGTCGGCACCTCAATGATTTTCAGACCTTGAATTCCAAATGACTCTGTAAATACCTTCTTTAACTCATCCCAATTTTGCACCTTGTTGTATTTACCGCCATACAGCTTTGCAGTATGGGAAAAATCAAGCCCATGAGGGGTGCCGAATAGCATTTCGAAATGTTCTTTCTCATTCGCCTGTGGCAAGAAGGAGAAAATGCCGCCCCCATCATTATTAATCAGCAATATGGTGATATTTTGTTTTTGAAGTTTTGCTGCAAGCAAGCCATTCATATCATGGAAAAAGCTTAAATCCCCGATTGCCAGTACTGTATTTTTCGAAACCGTACTTACTCCAAGAGCAGTGGAAACGACCCCATCGATGCCATTCGCCCCACGGTTTGCAAAGGTTTTGATTCCTTTTCCATTATTCAAAAAGAATGTATCCAAATCTCGTATGGGCATACTATTCCCGACAAATAAGGTGGATTCCAATGGCAACATATCAGCAAGCAGGGAGAACAGCTTGCCTTCACTTAATTCCTCTTCATCCCTGATGGAAGCTAAGGCATTCTTCGTTGCTACGTTGACAGTTTGCCATAAGCCAAGCCATTTATCATCTGAGGCATCAGTAACTTTTTCACAAACACGCTGGCAGAAATCTTTCTCTTCGCTGTAAATCATGTTCGTTGCCACTCCGGCTGGTTCGCGCCAACCCGCTCCGCCATCGACGACCAAAGTGATTGCTTGTTTTTGTTTTTTCATGAATAACAATAAGGGTTTAGAAACAGGCATTGTCCCAAAACGTAAAATCACGTCCGGCCTGAAAGCCGCTTTTGCCGCTTCATCGCGTAGAAACGTATCATACGCATCAATAATGATGGCTTTGTCGTGGCTCCCGCTCCTTAACTGGGAAAGAGGGTCAGCCAATACCGGAAAAGCAAGTTTATCCGCTAATGCGGCGATTGCTTCCTTCATCCCTGGATGCGGTAATTCGCCACATACAATCATACCTTGCTTAGCTTGTGACAAAGTAGTTGCAACAGCATCTATTTGTGATGCGGACAGTGACCGTTCTCCACTATCAATCAACACTGCAGGCGTCATTTTATTTTGCCTATATCCCTTTGCTTGCTCCAGATCCGGAATCAATGGTTCTCGAAGCGGGAAATTCAAATGTACTGGCCCTGCAGGTTCAGTTGCCGCTGTAGCCACTGCCCTTGCACCGATCGTCCTTGCATACCGCATCATCTCATCTGTACTTTCAGGAAGTGCCATTTCGACAAACCATTTTACTTGTCTCCCGTACAGATGAATTTGATCGATTGCCTGTGGGGCACCGACATCACGCAATTCATGCGGACGATCAGCGGTCAGCACTATTAGCGGCACTCTTGAATAGTAAGCCTCGATGACGGCTGGGTAAAAGTTTGCAGCCGCTGTACCGGATGTACAAAGAAGTCCGACAGGTTCTTTTAAGGCCTTAGCCAAACCCAGGGCAAAAAAAGAAGCCGAACGCTCATCCACATTAATATGAATTTCGATATCAGGATGTTCCACTAACAACAAAGCTAGGGGAGTGGATCGCGAACCTGGGCTCACAACCACATGCTTCATCCCATTTTGTGCCAGCTCATCGACAAATGAAGCAGCATACGCTGTCAATGCATCTCGGTCATTCATTAAGATTTCCTCCTAAAGCACTTAGCATCGGATTGAATTTAATCCCCGTTTCCCGGAACTCACTTTCGGGAGCCGAATCTTCAACTACGCCGCACCCCGCAAAGAGCGATGCCTCATTGTTCTGTATTAGGGCAGAACGTATCCCTACGGCGAATTCCCCATTTCCATACGTATCCACCCAGCCTAATGGTCCCGCATAAAAGCCGCGCTCAAGACCTTCCATTTCCCGAATCCGGACAACGGCCTTTTCTTTTGGAAGTCCGCCCATGGCGGGTGTAGGATGGAGATTCTCGACGAATTCAAAAATCGTGACACCTTCTTTGGATATACCGCGGACCGGTGTATACAAATGCTGGATATGACGGTTTTTCATAAGTTTCGGTTCGGCCGGGACCATTACCTTTTTACATACAGAATCAAAGGCATTTGATATCATCGACACGACATATTGGTGCTCTTGTAAATTCTTTTGGTCATGAAGCAATTCTTCACCAAGACAAACATCTTCTTGCTCATCTTTCCCTCGCCCCATCGATCCAGCAAGACAGGTAGAGAAAACTTCATTTCCCTGTTTCTTAATTAAACGTTCGGGAGTGGCACCGACAAAACAGTCACCACCAGCTTCCAAACTGAAAATATAGCTTAATGGCTGCTCAGCAATCAATTGCTCAAGCACTTTCCCTGAATCGATGGAACGCTTGAAAACAAGTCGAAGCTCCCTTGCCAATACAATCTTGTCGAGATCTGTCGTCTTGATTTCCTGAACAGCCTCTGCGACCGTCCGCTTCCATTCCTCAGGTTTGACTTCCTTCTGCATAACCAAGGCATTAGGAACCAATCCAGTGCCGTCCAGGCTTTCGAAAAGGAAAGCTTCCCGTTCATTTATCATATCTATGAAGAGTTTTTCTGAATCATCAGGCGAACAAAGTAAGTTTGTCGTTAAGTAAGCTTGTTTCCCCACTTTTGATAGCATGAAGGCAGGTATATAAAACAGGTTGTCCCCGAATTGATTCCAAAGGAGCGTACTGTTAGTTTCATAATCAAAAGAAAAGCCCCCAAACAGTAAAGGACCGGTCGCTTCTACATCGGTCAATCCCGTTTTGACAGCAGTATTCTGCAGTTTGATCCAGCTCTTTTCGACTTCTCTATAACGTTCGGCATTCGATGCCGCTTTGAGTTTCTTAACAGTGCCTAAACCAGTGATGGTTATTTCCTTTGCAGGGTCCTCCCAGAAAAAGCGTTCACCCGCGTACCGTTCTCTTCCAGCTTGATAAAATGAAAGGGGGTTGTTGCAATTAACTTTCTTAATATGACTGAATAGAACTTGATCATTCAAGTCCTTCGCCTTTTGTATAGCTGAAGCCAGTCCCTGAAACTGTTCAGTTTCTTCTGAGATAGCCAAGAAAATCCCCCCAAATGTACATTTTAAAAGCTTTTTAACCTATTTAAAGATACACCTCCCTTCAACCTCATGTCAATAAAACGCCCCTTTACCGAACGATTCATGCCTGCTTTTTTCCTTATTATATGAATCTTAGCGAATGAAGAGAAATATCCTTGATTTTGGAAGAGAATCTTCATGAAATCCAATTGACACACTTCTCCAGTTTTCCTACACTTATTAGGATAACCTTTTGTGCAACATTTCAATATTTGTTATAATTTCGAAAGAACCAATAATGATTTTGAGGAGAGAAATAATGCAAACAGAATACGACGGACTTCCCCTTAAACGGACCTGGAAGATTTGGTGGGAGTTAATTCGTCCACATACACTAACCGCAGCTTTTGTCCCAGTCTTACTTGGAACTGTGATCGCACTCTTGGAAGCTGGAGTGAATTGGTTACTATTCGCTGCCATGATGATTGCAAGTATCCTGATTCAAGCTGCAACTAATTTATTCAATGAATACTATGATTTCAAGAGAGGCTTGGATACGGAGGAATCCGTAGGTATCGGTGGCGGGATCGTGCGTCATGGGATGACCCCAAAACTCATCATGACCTTGGCACTTGGCATGTATGCCATCGCCCTGATACTTGGAATCTATATCTGTGCCGCATCATCTTGGTGGCTTGCAGCAGTAGGACTGGTTTGCATGCTTGTTGGCTACCTTTATACAGGCGGTCCACTACCCATTTCATATACACCATTCGGGGAACTATTTTCTGGTTTGTTCATGGGCTTTTTGATCATCCTGATTGCCTTTTTCATCCAAACCGGTTATGTATCTTCAACAGCCATCTTAATTGCCATCCCTAGTGGAATATTGGTCGGGTTAATCAACTTATCCAATAACCTCCGTGACCACGATGGAGATAAGGCACATGGCCGCAAAACGATGCCTGTAGTGATGGGCAGGAAAAACGCCCTGACATTCATGGCAATCATGTTTGCCTTCTCTTATTTATGGCTGGTTGGATTAGTCCTTACTGGAAATGTAACAGCGTGGATTCTCCTTGCCTTCCTTAGCATCCCGAAAGCCATGGCCGCAGTCAAAGGCTTCGTTGGTAAAACACAGCCGATCACGATGGTACCGGCAATGAAAGCAACGGCCCAAACGAACACCTTCTTTGGCTTACTTATGGCCATTGGTTTATTCATCAGCTATCTTATATAATTTTCAAGGACCGAGCTATCCGCTCAGTCCTTTTTTTATCTTCCGTTCCATTTTGTTTTCCTATACTCCGATTCGGGTAATAGATAATACAACCATCATAAAAATATAAAATGAGATATGGACTTTAGAAGGAGTGAATGGATATGGCAACGAAACAGCAAATGCATAAATTCAGAAAAGTACTGCTTCAAGAAAAAGCTGAACTTGGAAATAGGATTCAAAATGATGAACGATCCGTTCTTGATAAAAGCCAGACGGAATCCGTAGGGGAATTATCATCTTATGATAATCATCCTGCTGATCTTGGAACCGAATTATTCGAGATGGAACGGAACCAAGCACTTGATGAGCATGCACAATCTGAAATGGATAAAATAGAAGAAGCATTGAATGCCATAGAAGAGGGTTCGTATGGCCATTGTAAAACCTGCAATATAGAAATCCCTATCGATAGACTTGAAGCGATTCCAAGCACTCTCTACTGTGTCGAGCATGCCCCGGAACGACCAATTGCACAAGACCGACCGGTGGAAGAAGATATACTGATCCCATCCAAGGGTGATGATTTTGAAAATCGTCATGGAAAGGAAATAGTTGATAAAGAAGATAGCTTTGGTGAAGTCGCCAAATTCGGTACATCCGAAACGTCATCTGATTACACAGGTGATCATGACAATTATAATGATCTTTATAAAACCGAAGGTGAAACGAATGGATTTCCTGAAGACTATGAAGGATTTGCCGCAAATGATATCGAAGCGGAAAATAGGGTGAATATGCCGAACAAAAAGCAAAAGCAATATGAAAATACACTAGATGAAGGGAATGATACCAGTCTTGGAGACATTCCCTATAATCAAAAGGATAATTATATCAACGAAAAAAAATGAAAAAAAGAAGCATACATGTATGTATGCTTCCCTTTTTGTTATGACCCGTACGGGATTCGAACCCGTGTTACCGCCGTGAAAGGGCGGTGTCTTAACCGCTTGACCAACGGGCCAAATGGCGGAGAAGGAGGGATTTGAACCCTCGCGCCGCTCGCGCGACCTACACCCTTAGCAGGGGCGCCTCTTCAGCCTCTTGAGTACTTCCCCATGGCTCCGCAGGTAGGACTCGAACCTACGACCGTTCGGTTAACAGCCGAATGCTCTACCACTGAGCTACTGCGGAACAATATGAATATGGTGGGCCTAAATGGACTCGAACCATCGACCTCACGCTTATCAGGCGTGCGCTCTAACCAGCTGAGCTATAGGCCCATATTTGGAGCGGGTGAAGGGAATCGAACCCTCATCATCAGCTTGGAAGGCTGAGGTTTTACCACTAAACTACACCCGCGAAATGGGGCGACTGATGGGAATCGAACCCACGAATGCCTGAACCACAATCAGGTGCGTTAACCACTTCGCCACAACC
>NZ_JBHZPF010000035.1:0-51093 GCF_042787975.1 Peribacillus sp. YIM B13482 | reverse complement strand
GGCAAAAATTCAAAGGGAATCTCAAAAAGGGGTTCGGAATTTTTTAATTCCGAACCCCTTTTGTCTACAAACTGAGGCGTTTCTACAAAAGTAGAACGCCTTTTTATTATTAACATTAACGAGGATTCAATAATTCTTACAGCGATAAAGAGTTGATTATCGGCATTAATTAGGTAATGATTGAAATAGTAAAGAATGGAAAAAGGGACTTGGGGGGAGGGGATTTGGATGGAAAAAGCATTTCCGCTTATTGAAACACGCCGATTGATTTTAAGGAAAGTTACAATAGAGGATGCTGGAGATATGTTTACATACCTATCTGATACAGATGTCGTGAAGCCAATGGGGTTGTATCCATGCCAATCAGAAAATGAAGTATGGGATGAAATTAAGTGGTACGAATCTATATTCAAAGAAGGTACAGGAATTAGATGGGGAATTACATTAAAAGAATCCGGTAAGGTTATAGGCAGTTGTGGTTTCCTGAATATGGTCACCAAACATCATCGAGCTGAAATTGGATATGAATTAAATAAAGATCATTGGGGAAAAGGCATTGCAAGTGAAGCATTGGAAGCCGTTGTAAAGTATGGTTATCGTCACTTTCACCTGGAAAGGATAGAAGCTTTAATTGAACCTGCTAATAGCCCATCCTATAAACTAGTGGAAAAACAAGGATTTAGAAGAGAAGGAATGCTGAGGCATTATGAATATACTTGTGGCAAATTCGATGATTTATATATGTACTCACTTATAAAAGAAGATCTTAATGACATTTTCTTATTACAGTGTGAAGACCGCTAAAAAGCGGTCTTTTTCTATAGCTGAAAATTCATAAACACAACATCTATGTACATGAAGTCTTAGTTTGCTTACTTGATTGAATAATCTCTTTCAACCTTGCAAATTCGGGTTGTGTATGACGAGTACCAATCTTTCATTCCTTTTTCTTGTGCTTTTTTGTGGGCAGCATTTTCTTTCCAAAGCTTAATGGCATCTAGGGATTTCCAATAGGATACTGTAATTCCTACTCCGTTTTGATCTCTTACGCTTTCGACTCCTAAATAGCCATCTTGTTGGGCGGCAAGTTCGTCCATGAAATCAGCGGTTGAATTGTAGCTTGTAGCATCTCTATCGTTTCTTTGAGAAGTGAAAATACAAGCGTAATAGGGTGGTTCAGGTGTATTTGCAAGAAACATGGAATGGCGCCTCCCTCTATCTTAATATTCAAAATAATATCACATAGGGAAGAACGTGGATAGGGGCTATTCCACAATATAGAAAACTGATTGTAAAATTGAAAATCGGTCCAGGAAAGAAAATATTTACAGACAGCCTGTGCAAGGTGAAGTGGGGCCTTGATCTCTGGCCAAGAAACTAATAAAAGCCTAAAAAGTTTTCGGAAGCTCTTAATTTCCTTAATAAGCCTGTTCAGCGGAAGGTTTTTTCTCCTGATGCACGAATATATTACATTTAAGGTTTTTACAAAAAAAGGAGATGGTTTCTGTGTGCGGGATTTGTCAGTAAACATAAAGAAAGAGATGTATTTTTACCGAAACAACGCGATATTCATTTGAAAAAGGCATTAAAGGATCTATCAGCAGATCCTGATGTTTTAGCTATTTACCTAGCCGGTTCATTAGCAAAAGGAAACTATGATCATTACTCTGATATAGATTTGCACACCATTGTTATTTCAGAAAGGAAAGCAGAATTTTTAAAGGAAAAAGGGATAGAGCCAATAACTGGGGAAATGTTTCATTTCACGAAGACTACAATCCTTCTTCACCGTATGTCGTAACTCATTATGATACCTTTGTGAAAGTGGATAGCTGGTATCACTCACCTGAGGAAATGGTACCTTCCATCTGGTTAAAAGAGGTTGAAGTCATTTATGATCCCTTTCATATTATGGGACATGTTATTGAGGAATCAGCAAAGCAAGTGTATAAACCTTCACCAGATGAAGTTGAACATTGGAGAGGAAAGCTGCTTGCTTTTGTCCATGAAACCTACAGAGCCGTTATGAGGAGAGAAATGTTATATGCACTATCCAATCTTGATAGGATACGGTGGCTGATTGTGTCTGGGTGGTATATGGAAATGGGAGAACATATAGATGGGCCCTATGGAGTTTGGTCGAAAATTGAGGGCAAAATAAGTAAATTAGATGAAAAACAATTATCCCTTTTAGAAAGTTGGAGTTGTGGACGTAATTCAAATGAAATTATTAAAACGTTGAGAGGTATGATCCCAGAATTCCTTAGACTAAATAAATATCTTTGTACTCAAGTGGGTGTCGAAATAAATGAAGATCATATCAAAAGAATAATAGATATGGTTATCTGATACCATTTACAAAAGGTGATGGGACACTCGTTGTTCATGTAAAATGTATAATCACTTTTGGAGGGATGACTAAGTGGCAGAATTGGTATATCATGTAGCGGTTTCACTGGACAATTTCATTGCCGACCAAGCTCTTTTGGATGGGAATATCGATCAAACACTTTTCTTATTTGAAGGTGATCATGTCCCAGACTTTTTATCCGATATCCAGCAATATGAAGCAGTGTTGATGGGAAGAAAAACGTATGAATTTGGATTTCAATTCGGAGCTAAACCGGGTGAACCAGGCTATAAGGGTTTGAAACATTATATTTTCTCGAACTCCCTTCAGTTTGAATCGAACGAGGAAGTAGAACTTATAAAAGGAAACGCCGTAGCTTTTATTGAAGACCTAAGGCAGAAAAGTGACGGTAAGTTATGGCTTTGCGGGGGCGGCGAATTGGCTGGAACGTTGTTGAAACATAAACTCATAGATCAATTGGTGCTGAAAGTGAATCCAATCATCATCGGTGAAGGTATCCCTCTTTTTGGCAGTGTTAAGCCAGGTCTGAAATTAGATTTAGTTGAAATGAAACAATATCAAAACGGAGTGATTAAATCCGCGTATAATATTATTTATACATAGGAATTAGGGACGGGCAGCTAAATAAGAACTTCATTCCCTAATTAGGGATGTTTTATTTCATGGTGGGGGTTGCGTTGGAGCAGCCCTTTTCTTTTGTAATAATTAAAGTTTACTAGTGAAGTGACTTTTTAATTCCCTGGTTATTGAAGATGAATTCTCCTCAAAATGAACAAATGATGGCTTATCTTAAGTGAAAAGCGAAAATATTCAATGAAAATTAATGAGAAGTTTATTTTTAAATCATATCCTTTCAATATAACTTGAAAGGAGAATACTATGAAAAGATTATTTAAAGTATTAAAGAATATATTTTTTATATTCATTGCCGTTATGGCTCCAAAGGTTATTTGATAACATTTTTCAAAACGCATTAAAGCACTCGAAGGCTGACAAACTTGAGATAACCATTGAAAAAAATGTGGTGATTATCAAGGATAATGGAATTGGTTTTGTTATCGATAGTAAAAGTAGAGGGCTTGGTTTAAAAATAATTGAGGACATAGCAAGGATCCTGCAAATAAAATATAATTTACAATCAAATGAAAGAGGAACTTTATTTTGTTTTACAGTCGAAAAAACGATTTAAATCTCACTTAGCTCGTTATTTTGCGGCGTGATGCAAGATTATTTCATGCTGGGCTTTTTGTCAAGTTTCCGTAAATATTATTCTTTTCAGATAGTTTACCGAATGCAACATAGTTATCTAGCACTTACTTATATAAAACGATACAAAAAGGTTGCTATAGACCCACCCATTTTTAAGTTGATATTATATTCATGTACTTAATTGTGGGGGGAAGTTGAATGGAAGAACAAAAATATAATGACCTCAAATTAGGCGAACGTGGTGCAATCATTAGTATCATTGCTTATATTTGTCTATCAATCATGAAATTGGCTATAGGATACATAAGTGACTCAGCTGCATTAAAGGCGGATGGTTTGAACAACACCACTGATATTATCGCCTCGATTGCTGTACTGATCGGATTAAGGCTGGCTCAAAGACCCCCCGATAAAGATCATGGTTATGGCCATTGGAAAAGTGAAACGATTGCTTCGATGGTTGCTTCATTTATTATGTTTGCTGTTGGTTTACAAGTTTTAATAGATGCAGTTGCTTCCATGCTAAAAGGTGGAAAAGAATCACCTGACATTATGGCAGGGTATGTAGGCGTTTTATCAGCAATAGCTATGTATTTTGTATATCGGTATAATAAAAAGCTTGCTATTAAGATTAACAGTAAAGCCGTTCTGGCAGCGTCAAAAGATAATATTTCCGATGCTTGGGTAAGTATCGGAACAGCTATAGGGATTTTCGGCTCCCAATTAAAAATGCCTTGGCTGGATTCCCTAACTGCCATCATTGTTGGACTATTAATATGCAAAACAGCCTGGGATATATTCATTCAAGCCTCCCATGAACTTTCTGACGGATTTGATGAAAATAAAATTCAACTTTATAAGGATGTAATTACAAATCTGAATGGAGTCAAGGGGATAAAAGAAATTAAAGGGAGGAATTACGGGAATAATGAAGTGATTGATGTTGTGATCCTTGTCAATTCTACGTTGGATATTAAAGAAGCTCATGATATTGCGACCCATGTAGAAAAAGTGATGATGAAGAATCATGGAGTATACGATGTTCATGTGCATGTAGAACCTAATTAATGAACTCTTTTTTTTTTGAGCATTAAGAAAAGCGGGTATATATTAGCTTTACAAACATATAATAATGTGCAATCATTAATTTATTACATTGGAAGGAAAAGGTACCTTATACAATGAAGCAGTAATCTTATCTAATAAACAGTAAATCTAAATCTATTTCAATGGGTGTAAACGGTTAGGTATGTTCAATGCAAGTGTGCGTCACTTTGTGTGCTTACCGATTTTATTGGTGAGTTCTAAGTGAGCGTCAATTTTTCATTTGAACAAGAATCTTTTTAGATACCCATGTGAGATTTTTAATGATTATGTTTAGAGATGGGATTCGTCTGTTCGTTTATAGGTACTAATTCATATACAAATACTTTTTCTGGTATCGAAATCAGGAGAGGTATATTTGGTTTATGTATATTAATTTAGTAACAGGCGATCTCTCTCTAGAAAAAATAGAGGGGGATTTTTCATGTTATTTTTAAAGGCGAATGATTTAAAGAAAAGCTACGGGAACCGTGAAGTTATTTCCGTTGATTCACTTCATCTATACAGTCATGACCGTGTTGGTTTAGTTGGTAGAAATGGAGAAGGCAAAACGACTCTGCTTTCTATATTAGCAGGCGTTAATGAACCAGATTCCGGTCATATAGAAAGCTATGGAACAGTCAGCTATATCCCACAGATAGAGGAAAATGAACAAGAAATAAGCGGAGTATTAACGAGTATATGGAAACTGCCAGATGAGGATCAAGAAATGATAAGCGGCGGCGAACGGACTCGAAGAAAAATCGCCGCTGCCCTGACCTCCAATGCGGATGTATTGATTGCGGATGAACCTACTAGCCATTTAGATGTATTCGGAATTGAACAATTGGAAAAGGATTTAAAGTCTTTTAATGGCGCTATATTGCTTACTTCACATGATAAGGCATTCTTAAATCATCTTTGTACAACAATATGGGAAGTTGAGCAAGGCAAGGTTACTGTATATGAAGGGAATTACGAAGCGTATACAAAGCAGAAGCAAGCAAAAACAGAAAAAGAAAAGAAGGAATTTGAAGAGTATACTCGCGAAAAGAATAGATTGAAACAGGCTGCACAAAACCTGCAAGGCAAATCTGATTCAATTAGGAAAGCCCCTAAACGAATGGGCAATTCAGAAGCAAGGCTGCATAAACGCAGCGCTGGGAAACAAAAAGCGAAACTGAACCGTTCTGCTGAAGCGATTGAAACTCGGATCGAAAAATTAGCAAAAAAAGAAAAACCGCGGGAAGATCCTCCTATCATTTTTGATATTTCAGAATTTCCATCACTGCACAGCAAAAGGGTCATTCGATTTAATGGCTGTTCCCTGAAGGTCGGTTCTAGAATGCTGAAACAACATATTTATGGCGATGTTCCCCTGGCATGCAGACTCGCCATCAATGGTCAAAATGGTTCAGGAAAATCGACATTACTGAAAAAGATAGTGAAACGTCACACAGATATATATGTCGCGAAGCCGGCAAAGATAGGATTTTTTGCACAACAACAAGAAAATTTGAATGAAAGTAAAACGGTACTTGAAAATATTTTGGAGGATAGTCCCTACAATCAAGCCTTCATTCGTACATTATTATCACGATTGGCTTTTAAAGAAAATGACGTTCACAAACAAGTATCACTCTTAAGCGGTGGGGAAAGAGTCAGGGCCTCGCTGGCAAAAGTTTTTTTGGGAAACTATAATGTATTGGTTTTGGATGAACCTACAAATTACCTGGATATAAATACGAAAGAGGCTTTAATCGAAGTGTTAAAAGCATATCCAGGAACAATCGTTTTTGTGAGTCATGATCGTTCATTGATCCAATCACTTGCAACGCATGTACTTTCACTCGAGGATGAACCTCTGAGAGTAAGAACTGTCAACCAGGAATCAACAAAATTGGATAAGGGCATGGATGGCCATCAAGTTAAACAGGATGAACTTCTTATGATTGAAGTGCAAATCATCGATACACTTGGGAAACTTTCAAGGGTTATGAATGAAGAGGAAAAGGAGGAATTGGATAGGGAATTCCTACAGCTTTTAAGTAAGAAAAAGCAGCTTGAAGGTTAAGTGTTAAGTGCAATCATAAAAGGCTCTTCTCCATCGAGAGGGGCCTTTTAATGGATAAAAAAATGTTTATAGTAAAGAATTAGTTTCTCAGAACATCGTATGAACATATTCCCTCTATTATCAAGTTAACTTATATGCTTAAAATAGAATTCTATAAAAATAAATTAGTAGTCATTAATAAAAAAGTGGATGATAAATGTTGAAATTAACCAGGAACATTAAGGAGGGACTTATTTTGATTGGAATTCAAATTGAAAAAATAAATGAAAATTTGATCATTAAATGGCAGTTTTCCAAAGTGACAATCCCAATCTCGGACATCATGGCAATAACTAACGATGATACCTATGGGGGAGAAGGGAAAAGTGCGATTAGAATATTTTAGCTTCTCTTTTAATAAACTTTTTAATTAACTTTAAAGAGCCTTTGTTACGGTAAGTACAAAGGCTCTTACTTTTTAGCATTAAAAATTAAAAACGACTTTATTACCGAGATGCATTAATCAAACTATTCTGCTTCTGAAGTATACCCTCTTCTCCACTGCTATGGGTGGATTTAGTAACCTATTTCTTCTTTTTTATGCAAAGTAGACCAAGAATTAAAGCCAATTGTTCCAATTATATCTTTGGCATCTTTACTTTCAATCCCTCAGCGAATGCGTCTTTTTTTCATTATAGTTTTTTTGAAAGAAAATCTATCAATCTCTCTGCTTGTCTATATTCTGTAATGTTTCTTGCTCATAAAAACGTGTTACATCTTCGTTAGAAATGCAAGTAAAATACCTTCTGCATCCTCTTTTGTCATTTCTCTTAGTAATAGTCTTTCTGTGCTAATTTTGGGAAAACATTTTATCTTCTTTCCCTCTTTTTAATAATTAACTATTCTTCTTTAACGGATGAAATATAATCCACATCCTTTTTAGATTAGTGGTATCAGTATGTCAAAGTTTCATAGATTTCTTGCACCAGAACCTCTACTCCTATTTTTTTTGTCTAAACCACACACATAAACATTTGTCCTGCGCAAATAGGTCAGACCTTTTGAACGGGAACTTGAATTTCAAAGGTAACCTCGTTTGGTTTATCTGTGATCGTAATATCAACATGCATAATTTGCAGCGCATCGCCGGTAATTTGATAACCACCTTCATCAAGATAATCCATTATTTTACTCAAGCTTTCACTTCGGTTCCATAATAATTCCCCATTATAACGGATACACGCAAACAACCCAGCCTGAATGATTCTTTGGTGCTGCTTTGGTATTTTTTCTTTATTTTTTGCCACAACAAAAATGACTGATGGTTCTTCAAAACGTTTAGATTTAAGATCTGCTTCCTGGATGAGAATTCCTAGTCTGTTACTGGCCAGAATTGGTGACTTCTCAGCAAGCATATTTTCTAGCCTTATAACTCCATAACAGAGCTCTAAATTATTATTGATTTTTTCATTCAATGTAATTAATTTCCTGGCTCCTATTTTGTGGAACATGACTGTTTGTAGTTCCTTTTCTCTTGATATTTGATCTAAATATTCAATTTTTTTCTGGATATTTTCTTCCAAGTCAGTTAATTCATTTAGCTTTGAAACAAGATCTGCGTGTTTGACTTTAAGAATGTCTAAAGACTTACTGAAATTACGTTCATTGAAATAATCCTTTATTTCGTCCGTACTCATTCCAAGTTGCCGTAATTCTTTAATGGTTCCTAAAACCTCGTACTGGAAAATAGAATAGTAGCGATATCCCGAATGTGAATCGATATATTGCGGCTTGAATAAGTTAATCCGATCATAATGGCGCAAGGTCTCCGTAGTCATCCCTCGTAACTTTGCCATCTCACCAATAGTTAATTTTTCTTTCAGTTTAATCGCCCCCTTAAAAAATATAATACAGGTGTTGACCTTTGTGTTACAACAACCTTTATAATCAAAATACACAATAATTCAAATCTTCTGAGTATTCTTTATAAATGTGGGGGAGCTGATTATGAAACGGAAAAAACTTGCTAGAACACTTACTTTGTCACAGGTTGTTTTTTTAGGGATTGCTTGGAATAACCCCATGGTATTTTTTAATACCTATGGAATAGCTACCGTAACCTCACATGGTGTAATTACGGGTGCGTATAGTATTGCATTTCTAGCAATATTTTTTACAGCACTCAGCTATGGAAAGATGGCAAAAGCATACCCTATCTCAGGTTCAGCTTATACATTTACTCAAAAATCTATTAATCCTAAAGTTGGGTTTATTGTTGGTTGGACAATTATGCTTGATTATATGTTAACACCTATGGTGACGTGTTTGATGTCCACTGTCTTTTTAAGTGCAGTGTTTCCAGGGATTCCACATTATGTGTGGATTATTCTTTTAACTTCTATCATAGTTGTACCGAGCATTCTAGGGGTAAAGACATCAGCATCTGCAAGTAAAATTTTCGTTATTGCTCAAATCATTTTCGTTAGTCTTTTCTGGATATTAACCGTCAAAAATTTATTAGATGGAGTAGGGACAGGCACTCTTTTCTCGAGTAAACCATTATTCAATTCAGAGGTTCCCTTGTCAGTAATCTTAGCAGGATCCTCAATTCTTTGTTTTAGTTTTCTTGGTTTTGACTCACTTACTACCTTGTCAGAGGAAACAATCAATCCTGAAAAAACCATCCCAAGAGCTATTATCATAATGTTGCTGTTAATAGGGGTTTTGTATATTGGCTCTTCCTACTTAGCACAATTGGTCTTTCCGGGTTTTTCATTTGAAAACACTGATTCAGCAGCCATGGAAATCGCTATACTTGTAGGAGGAAACCTATTCAAATCATTATTTATTACTGCGGTAATTATTGGTAACTTTTCTTCAGGAGTTGCTTCAATTACAAGCGCATCACGTGTGTTATATGCAATGGGCCGGGATTCAGTATTGCCTGAAAATCTATTTGGTTATATTCATCCCAAATTTAAAACACCGTCACACGGTATTATCGTGATAGGAATAATTTCTTTACTAGGCGTCGTGTTAACTTTGGAGCAAGTTATCAAGTTTATCAATTTTGGAGGGCTCATTGCTTTTGCATCTGTTAATCTATCTGTCATCGCCCATTATTTTATAAAAAATCAGAAACGATCTTTTAACGATTGCATAAGGTATTTATTTTTACCGTCCATGGGCGCAGTATTTACTATGTGGTTATGGTCACATTTAGAAATAGAGGCATTGATTCTTGGAGGCATTTGGGTGATATGTGGCTTAGCATATCTTCTTTATATGACAAACTTTTTTCGCAAGCCTCTTCCTGAGTTTCATTTTGATGAAGAGATCATTCCTCAAGAGGTAGAAGATGTGAATGAAAAAATTCTTTCCCAAAAGGTAGAAGACTTTTAATCAGTTTCTTACACTGAAGTAAGTAAATGTATCTAAAGGAGGTGTAATATTTTGAAAATAAAGAAAAATGAAAGCGCTACCTATTTTTAAAGCGAGATCGTTAAAGTAAGAATAACGAACAGGAGGTTTTTTCAAATTGTTGAAGCTGAAAAAGTTTATAAACGGTGAGTGGATGGATTCTTTGAGTAAAGAAAAGAGTAATGTTGTTAACCCCGCAAACGGTAAGATCATTGCGGAGTCTCCCAACGGAAATGCAGAAGATGCCCGGATGGCCATTGATGCGGCTCGAACCGCCTTTGATTCCGGCATTTGGTCAGACCTGCCGGCTTCGGAGCGGGCTACCTATTTATTTAAAATAGCAAAGAAAATTGAAGAACATGCATCTGAGCTTAGCCAACTTGAAACAGCCAATACCGGAAAACCTCTTAAAGAGTCAGAGTTTGACATTGCTGACGCAGCGGATTGTTTTCGCTACTATGCCGGTTTAGTCACAAAACCGGATGGCCAAACGTATCCTGTTTCTGGTCCTGTACAGGCTATGGCTGTTCGAGAGCCGGTAGGGGTATGTGGACTGATCGCTCCGTGGAATTTTCCTTTACTGACGGGAGCTTGGAAAATAGCCCCTGCCCTTGCTGCAGGAAATACGATTGTATTTAAAACATCCGAGGTCACTCCGATTACGACTACTAAATTATTTGAGATTATCGAAGAAGTTGGCATACCAGATGGCGTTGCCAATCTAGTTATGGGTGGTGGTGCAACAGTAGGAAATGAACTAGCGGAAAGCGATAAAGTTGATATGGTTTCGTTTACTGGCAGTACCTCAACGGGCAGAAGCATCATGAAAGCAGCAGCTGGAAATATTAAAAACATTGCACTCGAATTAGGCGGCAAGTCACCTAACATCGTTTTTGCCGACGCAGACTTTGAGACAGCCGTAGATTATGCTTTATATGGCATTTTTGTCAACGCCGGCCAAATTTGTAATGCAGGATCGCGTTTGCTGCTGGAAGAGAGCATTCACGACAAGTTTATCGATAGACTGTCAGAGAAAGCAAAAAAGATCCGGGTCGGCCCAGGTGATCAACCGTCTACACAAATGGGTGCCCTTGTCAGTGAAGCACATATGAATAAGGTACTCCAATATATTCAACTTGGCATAGAAGAAGGGGCGACATTAGCCTGCGGAGGCAAGCGTATAACAAGCAATGGACTTGAAATGGGCTATTTTGTTGAGCCGACGATATTTGTTGATACCAAACCGGACATGAGAATTGTTCAGGAAGAAATATTCGGGCCAGTACTTACCGTGCAAAAATTTAAAGATGAAGCGGAAGCCATCCAACTTGCCAATGATACTCCATACGGCCTCGCAGCAGGTGTATTTTCACAAGACGGTGCGAAGGCTTTAAGCGTGACTAAGAAAATAAGAGCCGGAATTACGTGGATTAATGCTTATAACCTAGCCTACAATGAAGCACCGTGGGGAGGCTACAAACAGAGCGGAATTGGCCGTGGATTAGGAACTTTTGGTTTAGATGAGTTTAGTGAGGTAAAACAAATCAACATTAATTTAGAAGTGGAGCCAACAAAGTGGTTTGATCATTAAAAATGGAGAAGTAGATATAAAAGAGGAAAAGAGAGTGAGTCACTTACTATTACACTGTTTGAAAAATTGAAAGGGGATATTAATGATGATCTGGGATTTTAATTTCAATCTACCTACATCTATAGAGTTCGGGAACGGAAAAGTTAAAAATATTGGGAAAAGAGCAAAAGAGCTAGGAGGAAAAAAGGCACTTCTTATTACCGATAAAGGACTGGCGCAAACTGGAATTTTACAAAAGGTTACCGATTCGTTAGACCAAGAAAGTGTCAATTATATTGTTTTTGATGAAATTACTCCTAATCCAAAAGATGTAGATTGCCATAGAGCCTATCAACAATTTAAAGACGAGGAAATAGATCTTTTGATAGGTCTTGGCGGCGGAAGTTCGATGGATACAGCAAAAGCAATTGGTACACTTTTAACCCATGGAGGAGAGCTTAGGGATCGTTACGGTTTAAATTTACTAGAGCGAGAAATAACTCCCCTTATTTGTATCCCTACAACTTCAGGTACCGGAAGTGAGGTTACAACAGGTTCTGTCATTACAGATACAGTTACAAAACAGAAAGAGGCTATACTTGACATTAAATTGGCTCCAAAACTAGCAATTTTGGACCCTGAATTAACTCTAACTCTGCCTAAATCTATTACTGCTGCTACCGGAATGGATGCACTTACACATGCTATCGAAGCTTATACCAGCAATATTGCTGAACCCATTTCCGATGCTCTCAGCCTTTATGCAATTGAATTAATTGCTAAGTACCTTCCGTTAGCTGTAGAAAATGGGACCGACTTAGAGGCAAGGAAAAATATGCTTGTAGCCAGTTTAATTGCAGGTATGGCATTTGATAACGCGGATCTTGGTGCTGTACATGCTATGGCTGAACCACTCGGCGGTCTTTATGATACTCCACATGGGGTAGCGAATTCTATCTTTCTTCCTCATGTTTTTGAATTTAATATTCCTTCAAACCTGGAAAAGCATGCAATTGTAGCTGAAAAACTTGGAGCAAATAAAGAAGGGAAAACAATAGAAGAAACTGCCTATGATGGTGTTGTATTGTTAAAAGAGCTTGCACGTAAAATTGGCATTCCTGATTTTCGAGATTTAAGTAATGTCAATCCCGAAGATTTCCCATTCCTCGCTGAAGGGGCATCCGTTCATTTGTGTACACAGGCTAATTCACGAAAAGTGACACCTGCAGATTATTTGGAATTATTTCAAAAGACTTATGAGGCGAAAAACACAACATTAATTTAAAAATTTAACTAGATTAATGTTGATCTAGAATTTTTGAATCGGCGGCCGGCTTGATGGGAGTTTTAATTGGGCGGCCGCCATGGTTTACAGAAAACATGCGTATGCCCACTTGCTGCGGGTACATAATTAGCTATTTATGGATATGAGATTGCTATAAAGTAAGAATAACGAACTGGAGGTTTTTCAAATTGCATAAGTTGAAAATGTTTATAAACGGTGAGTGGATGGATTCTTCAAGTAAACAGAAGAAAAATATTGTAAATCCGGCAAACGGCAAGATCATTGCAGAGGCTCCCAATGGAAATGCAGAAGATGCCAAGATGGCTATTGATGCAGCACGACTAGCATTTGATTCTGGGATTTGGTCGGACTTACCGGCTTCGGAACGGGCTTCCTATTTATATAAAATAGCGGAGAAGATTGAAGAAAATGTATCTGAGCTTAGCCAACTTGAAACAGCCAATACCGGAAAACCTCTTAAAGAGTCAGAGTTTGACATTGCTGACGCAGCGGATTGTTTTCGCTACTATGCCGGTTTAGTCACAAAACCGGATGGCCAAACGTATCCTGTTTCTGGTCCTGTACAGGCTATGGTTGTTCGAGAGCCGGTAGGGGTATGTGGACTGATCGCTCCGTGGAATTTTCCTTTACTGACGGGAGCTTGGAAAATAGCCCCTGCACTTGCTGCAGGAAATGCGGTCGTGTTTAAACCAGCCGGGATAACTCCGGTTACCACTACCAAATTGTTCGAGATTATCAAAGAAGTTGGCATTCCAGATGGCGTTGCCAATCTCGTGATGGGCGGTGGGGGAACCGTAGGAAATGAAATAGCGGAAAGCGATAAAGTCGATATGGTTTCATTCACTGGCAGCACCTCAACGGGGAGAAGCATCATGAAAACAGCTGCTGGAAATATTAAGAACATTGCCCTCGAACTAGGCGGCAAGTCGCCTAACATCGTTTTCGCCGACGCAGACTTTGAGACAGCAGTGGATTATGCTTTATATGGGATTTTTGTAAATGCAGGTCAAGTTTGTAATGCAGGATCGCGTTTGCTGCTTGAAGAGAGCATTCACGACAAGTTTATCAATAGACTGATAGAGAAAGCGAAAAAGATCCAAGTCGGTCCTGGTGATCATCCTTCTACAGAAATGGGTGCCCTTGTCAGTGAAGCACATATGAATGAGGTACTCCAATATATTCAACATGGCATAGAAGAAGGGGCGACATTAGCCTGCGGCGGCAAGCGTATAACAAGCAATGGGCTTGAAAAGGGCTATTTTGTTGAGCCGACAATATTTGTTAATACCAAACCGGACATGAGAATTGTTCAGGAAGAAATATTTGGGCCAGTACTGACTGTACAAAAGTTTAAAGATGAAGCGGAAGCCATCCAGCTTGCCAATGATACCCCATATGGCCTCGCAGCAGGTGTATTTTCCCAAGACGGTGCAAAGGCTTTAAGAGTGATTAAGAAAATAAGAGCCGGAATTACATGGATTAATGCCTATAATTTAGCCTACAATGAAGCCCCGTGGGGAGGCTATAAGCAGAGCGGAATTGGCCGCGGATTAGGAACTTTTGGTTTAGATGAGTTTAGTGAGGTAAAACAAATCAACATTAATTTAGAAGTGGAGCCAACCAAGTGGTTTGATCATTAAAAATGGAGAAGTAAAGATAATTGAGTAAAAGAGAGTGCTTACATCGAGAAATTTTTGACTTTTTTTAATAGAGGAAGCATTTTTTTGAATTACCATTATTTCAAATATTATATCTAAAGATGGCCTGGAACAGAAAGAAATCTGTGTCGGTTCCTGGTAGTCATTATTGACAACACAATTCCGTTTTGTCTAGTTTTATAGGTTGGCATGAAGCTTGCATATATATTAGGAGAACATTAGGAGACATTAGGAGAACGTAATACAAGTGGGAGGCAAAGTTCATGTCGAATAATAAAAAACAACATCTTAATTTACCTTTTACCGGAATCTGTACTTTCGGGAAATATCCCGTATGTCCTGATCTAGACCAGTTAGATGCAGATGTAGCTGTCATTGGAGTTCCAAATGATATGGGAACACAATGGAAGTCAGGAGCAAGAATGGGTCCAAGAGGAATTCGTGAAGGCTCTACATTATATAGTTTCGGGTTAGATGGCGCCTATGATATTGAAAATGATATCATGTATCTTGGCCCGAAATGGAAAGTAGTTGATTGCGGCGATGTAGACATGGTACATGGGGATATGATGCAATCCCATGATAATACGGAAGAAGCCATTCGAAAAATCGTTTCAAAAGGTGCAATGCCGGTTGTTTTAGGTGGAGATCATTCCATTACAATACCAGTAGGAAGGGGCTTGGGAGAACTCGGGCCATTTCATGTGATCCAGATTGATGCGCATTTAGACTGGGCAGATCACCGTTCAGGAATGCGGGTTGGACATGGAAGCTGCATCCGCCGCTTATCTGAAATGAATCATGTTCAAAAGATTTTCCAATTGGGCATTCGTGGAATCAGCAGCAGTAAAAAAGAAGATGTCGATGCTTCCAGAGAATACGGAAGTGTCATCTTGTCTCCACGTCAAATGAGAAAGATGGGATTTGAACAGGTGCTGGAACTTATTCCAGCAGGTGAAAAATATTATATTACCATGGACATTGATGGCCTCGATCCATCGATCGCCCCTGCGACAGGCACGCCTTCTCCTGGAGGCCTGCTTTATGATGAAGTCAACGAAATACTCCATGGAATTGCAAAAAGAGGAGAAGTAATCGGTTTTGATATGGTAGAAGTAGCTCCTCCTTACGATCATGCGGGAATAACTGGACAAGTGGCAGCACGTCTCTCATTAGACTTGCTTAGTTATGTTTTAAAAGAAAAAGAGAAAAACCAGGATACAATCAGCGATCAGCAAGAGCTGAACTTCATAAAAAAGCATTAGTCTATTAAATTTGAAGGCGTTTGCTGATATAAAGTGATTTTCCTTCGTTTTATCATTTCTTAGTTTTCTGAATATGTATAAATAAAGAGTGATACCATAAAAACCACTTATGCAAATAATTTACGGTCACAAATATTTACAGTGTTTCAAAAAAATATAGCGGATGACGATTGTGTGAGAGTGCAATGCACAGCCACCGAAGGATCAAGTTCCAAAAAAAAACTTGGAACAAATCTCTCAGGTAAAAGGACAGAGAAGGGAATGTTGCCATTACCCTTTTCTGTCCTTTTTTGCGAACAAAAAAGAGGGTGTTCATATGACGAAAACGAAAGAGGATCTATCTGAATTAACATTTCAATTAATTCTCCATAGCGGAAATGCCCGCAGTTGTGCAATGGAAGCCATCGCCTTGCAAAAACAGGGTAAATCAAGCGATGCCCAAGAAAAATTAAAGGAAGCGGAAGATGAGTTTGCTGCACATAAAATCCAAACCGGTTTGATTCAACAAGAAGTGAGTGGTGAGGTATTCGAAATTCCAATGCTCTTATCCATGCTCAAGATCACTTGATGACTTCCATGACAACAAAAGATTTAGCGATAGAAATCGTTGAATTACACAAGAAAACTTCAAAGAACTAACTAAGGATTTTGATATTTCATGCTAGCTAGATGGAAATGAATTCTTGATTATTCGATTAGGAGGTTGCTACGGCAGCCTTTTTCTTATGGATCTTACGTGGGATTCTGCATCCACAAGGGGGCGATATATAACTTATCTAAAGTTCATGAACCTAACGTTCTAAAAATGTGGCATGTGAGGGTCACTCAAGATTAGGATTCTTCGAAATTTTAAATTATACTAAGATTCATTGCAGGAGCCAAGGATACTAGCACAGAATTAACCAATATGTTATGAAGGATAATAAGGAAAGAAACCGCAACATAGGTAAGCCATGACAAACACCTAATTAGCAAGCCCAATCATGATATAAAAGGGGAGAAACAACATGCAAAGAGTCAATCTAACTGAAGATCTAAGTCTTTCACGCATTGTTCACGGTATGTGGAGATTGGCAGATTGGAAATTTTCCACCGAAGAAATCCTATCTCTTATTGAACATGGAATGGATCGGGGGGTCACTACATATGATCACGCTGATATATATGGTAGCTACACATGTGAGGAGATTTTTGGGAACGCCCTTTCATTAAAGCCATCTTTACGCGAAAAAATGGAGATCGTTACGAAATGTGGCATAGTCATACAATCAGAAAACCGCCCTTCTCATAAAAGCCACCATTATAACACTAATAAAACTCACATTATAAAGTCTGTTGAACAATCCCTTATGAATCTTAAAACGGATTATATTGATTTATTACTTATCCATCGTCCTGATCCCCTGATGGACCCATCGGAAACGGCTGAGGCGTTTAATCAATTAAAAGAATCAGGAAAGGTCCGTAACTTTGGGGTATCGAACTTCAAAAAACCGCAATGGGATATGCTTCAAGCGTACCTTGAATATCCTCTAGTAACAAATCAACTGGAACTTTCTACATACAATCTTGAAAACTTCGAAGACGGAACCATTAACTTATGTCAGGAAATGGGCGTGGCTCCTATGGCATGGTCACCACTCGCAGGAGGAAGCATCTTTGAAGAATCAAACGAAAAGGCTGTCCGCTTAAGAAAAACGTTAGAAATCGTAAAAGAAGAAATCGGTGCTAATGGAATAGATGAGGTTATGTATGCATGGCTGTTGAGACATCCTGCAAAAATCATTCCGATCGTTGGTTCCGGTAAGAAAGAACGACTGGATAGCGCCATTGATTCACTAAATCTAAGTATGAAAAAAGAACAATGGTTTAACATTTTAACTAGCTCGATGGGGCATGATATCCCGTAATGCATTTGTGCCCTTGAACAAGAATCCTTCCCCAGAAGCAATGGGACACCCGGATGGGGGGTCCCATTCTTAAATTGCAAAAATAACAACTGGAATCATCTCTCCATTTAAATTGGGAATCGTTTATACCAATCTTCTAATGACATCTCTCCAAAACTTCCCTCAAAGTCCAGCCTTAATGGAGCAATCAATTCAAGTACATTTCCGTCTGGATCATCAAAATAAATGGCCGCATGGGCTTGCGGGTTATTATCGAGAACCAAAGGCTGCTGTCCTTCAGTAAAATTAAAGAAAGGCCGAATGTCAATTCCTCTATTTTTCAGCCAATCTTTCGCCGATGGCATGTCACCTATATCAATTTGTAATGCCACATGACGGATGGAAGGATGATAGGGAATTTCCACTTGGTTCGTTTTCCAAAGACCAAGCCAACTTTTCCCTTTCTCAAGCCAGAAGAAAACGACCCTCTCGCTTTGATAGGCAAGTTCTAAATCAAGTTTGCGGTAAAAATCAATCGACCTTTGCATATCTGATACTGGTAAATGGGCTTCATAGAGACCTTTGATCATCTTGAACTCCTCTCAGAAAAAACGTTTTGTCAGTGATTTAGTTACTTTAAATGTGAAACTAAAAGTTGGTCATTCGAAATTAAAACCGGATAAATTCCATGGGAACGTAATACAACATGATTCTCCATTCCCTATTAATAAGATACAATAAAAAACAAATATGGGCGATGTTAGTTTGTCGTAAGGTGACATTTCCGAAATTTGATGATGAAACAGGCTTAAACTCAGATGCAGGATTTTGGTGAATATTTGTAGTTACTAATACGATTCTACCGTTATAATAAAAATAAAATTTCATTTTCGAGGTGAAGCAACATGAAAATCGGTGTAATAGGCTCAAAGTATTTTTTGGAATCCTTATCTGTCCACTTTCCTTTGTTTCCTGAGGTACAATTCATTTCCTTTCAATATGATCTGCCGGAAGAAACCAGTCTATTAATAGAAGATGCCGGTAAACAAACTGATCTAGTATTGTTTTCAGGTTCCATCCCTTTTTATTATGGATACGAACAAGTTAAAAGAAATTTAATAGAAGCTATATATGTCCCTTTTGATGAATTGACAGTTGCGCTTTCGTTGTTATCTATTTCTCATACGGAAAAGGTTACTATAAATGAAATCTCAATCGATTTACCGGATAAAAACCAGTTAATGAAGGTATTGGAAGAATCGGAAGTCGTAGTAAAATCCCTTTATGTGAAGGATTACCCGTGGGTTTACAAAAGGGAAGAAGGCACCCAGACACTAAATATTGCCGAATTCGTTCAATTCCATAGCAACAGGCATAAAGAAGGAAAAACCCATTTCGCACTAACGAGCATTCATGCTGTTTATCAGGAACTTCAAAGGCTATCCATTCCTTCCAGATTTATGGTTCAGCCCAAACATACCTTAATAGAAAGTCTTACAGGAGCTATATCTTTGCTGAAACTGAGGAAAACGGAAGAATCACAGATTGCTGTCATTTCCATTCAAGATTATCAACAAAAGCTTAATGAAAGTGATCTATTTTTAAATTTTTTACAGAAATTGAGTAAGAGATTACAGGCTCGCGTTTCTCTTGAATACTTTAATCCACATTTGATTTATACTACACGCGGAGCATTGCAGGCGTTTGAATCAGATATTTATGATGAAATCATCGGACAAATGGAACAAGAATTTAAAACCTTCTTCCAAATTGGCATTGGATATGGATATACGATTCAAGAGGCGGAAAAACATTCGGCACAAGCATTATTTTTTACCGATAAATTCCTAAAAAGAAAAACGGTAGCATGCTTGGTGGATGAAGATCAAAAACTTCAGGGACCATTATTTGAAGGGAATCACCAAGTGGAATTGAAAAATGAAGATGAAACCATTCAAATACTGGCCAGGGAACTAAAAATGAGTGCGAAAAATATAAAATTGATTCATCGGTTTATTTCGATAAATCATTTTCGGGCTTTTTCAGCAGCAGAGCTAGAGGAATACATGAGTTGTACCAGACGATCGGCAGAAAGATTCGTTAAAAGACTTACTGAAGGCGGCTGTCTCAGCAAAATTGGAGAGGAACATCCATATGGGCAAGGAAGACCTCGGAACTTATATGTACCAGCGGAGAAATTCAAGAAACTTACCGAAAATTAAATTTTCAGACTTTACAGGAAAAGGAGATTGGTATATATTGTTTTTATTAACGACATATAGCGACAGTGAAAGGGGAGGTTTATTTTGCTTATTGAACGTTGTGAAATTCATGCCACACATTTGCCATTAAAAGAGCCATTTGTCATTTCCTATGAAACATACAAGCATATGCCCTCTGTTATCGTAAAATTAATAGCCGATAACGGGCTGGTGGGATATGGGGAGGCAGTGCCTGATGAACATGTAACTGGGGAATCGTTTTATTCGACATTCGAAGTACTAAAGCATGTCCTGTTACCTGCTGTAAAGCAGGAAAACCCATTTAATATGGAAATGATTCACGATATCATGAATTCCGCCATCAGCGGAAATCCCTCGGCAAAAGCGGCCATTGATATAGCTTGCTATGACCTGATGGGGAAATACACCAAATTGCCGATTTATGATTTATTAGGTGGGAAGTTCCATGAATCCCTCTCTTTCGCTAAGGTTTTAAGTATAGACGAACCGGGCATGATGGCTGAAAAAGCACAGGAAGCTGTCGACCAAGGTTATAGTTCTTTAAAGCTTAAGGTTGGCTGGGATATTGAATCAGATGTAGATCGGATTGCTGCAGTTCGACAAAAAGTCGGGAAGAAGGTTCCAATTCGGGTTGATGCGAATCAAGGATGGGGCACCTATGCCAATGCACTTCAGGCAGTGAAGGCTCTGGAACCATTTAACCTTTCATGGTTGGAACAGCCGATTAGAATGGGGGATATTGACGGTCTTGCTGAGCTTAAGGAAAAAACGACGATACCACTAATGGCAGATGAAAGCATCCATAACGGAACCCATCTGCAGGAAATCATTAAAAAGAAAGCTGTAGATAAAATCAATATTAAACTAATGAAATGCGGCGGAATCTATCAGGCTATCCAATTGGCAAAGACAGCAGAGGTCGCAGGAATCAGCTGCCAAATCGGATCAATGGTAGAATCCTCGATCGGGTCTGCAGCAGGGTACCATACAGCCATTTCACGAAAAAACATTACCAGCACTGAATTGACTGGTCCGCTGCTATTCAGTCTCGATATTGGGAATCTTGATTATGAAATACCGTATGTCCATCTTACAAGGGAACCTGGGCTTGGAATCGTAATTAACGAGGAGGTTCTTGAGCAATTAACCATAAAAAAAGAGCTGGTTTAATTATAAGATTTACAGGATGAGGTGAATGGATGGAAACCGAAAAAAATATTGTGCCGGTCAAGAAAAAAGCTTGGTTAAAAGTACCGCATACATACACACTTATCTTCATCATAATCATCTTGGCAGGACTTGCTTCATATGTGATTCCGGCCGGTGAATTCGACCGGGTTAAGGATGAAGAATCGGGGAGAATGCTTGTAGTTGATGGAAGCTATCATGCTATTGAACAAGACCCTGTTAGCTTTTTTGACCTTTTCACCTCCATTCCATTGGGATTGGAAAAGGGAGCCCAAATTATTTTTTATATTTTTCTTGTAAGTGGTGTATTCGCAATCATACGAACTACCGGGGCCATTGAAGCAGGGGTATACAAAGGGGTCCGATCTCTTGCGGGGAGGGAAAAGCTTTTAATTCCTTTGAGTATGCTGCTTTTTTCCATTGGCGGTTTTAGCATGGGGATGGCAGAAGAGACCATTATCTTTGTACCGATCGGTATCGCTATAGCAAGGGCAATGGGCTTTGATGCAGTTACTGGAACGGCCATGATTACACTTGGTGCAGCCAGTGGGTTTTTCGGGGGCATGCTCAATCCATTTACGGTAGGGGTGGCGCAATCACTGGCTGAAGTACCTTTATTCTCTGGAATCGGTTTTCGATTCGTTATTTATATTTTTGTACTGTCATTTGCCATTTGGTATGTTAGCCGGTATGCGAATAAGGTTAAGCGAAATCCTGAAAATAGTGTAATCTATGATATTGAACTAAAAGAAAAACAAACGGCTGGTTTGGTCGATTTCCCCGAATTGACGGGCCGACACAAGCTGGTCTTCATAGCGATGACCTTTGGGCTGGCTTTTAACATTTATGGTGTGTTCAAATGGGATTGGTTTTTAACCGAGCTTACCGCTTCTTTTTTGATTATGGGCATCGTTAGCGGGCTTGTAGGGGGGCTTCAGCTTGGGAAAATTTTCGATTCATTTATCGATGGGGCCAAAGCAGTAACATTTGGGGCATTGATCGTCGGTTTTGCAAGGGCTATAACAGTAGTGCTGGAAGAAGGGAAAATCATAGATTCATTGGTCTTCATGGCGGCGTCCGGGATAAGCCACTTACCGCAAACGTTGAATGTGGTAGGCATGTTCTTCACTCAAGCAATCCTGAATTTATTCATTTCTTCGGGTAGCGGACAGGCTGCCGCAACAATGCCGATCATGGTTCCCATTACGGATATATTGGGTTTGGAAAGACAGCTTGCCGTTCTTGCCTTCCAATATGGGGATTCGGTTACGAATTCCATCATTCCAACGTCATCAGCGTTGATGGGATATTTGGCCATCGCTGGGATTCCCTATGAGCGATGGGTTAAATTCATTTGGAAATTAGTTCTCGGGTGGACTTTGATTGCTTGCATTGCACTCATGGTTGCAGTGGCCCTTGGTATTTCCTGAGAGAAAGGAGTGGTTTGATGAAGGAATTATTGAATGAAATAAAACCTCAAGTTTTGGAGATTTTCCACCATCTTCATGAGAATCCTGAAGTGAGCTGGAATGAATATGAGACTACATCTTATATTTCAAGGGTCCTCAAACAAAACGATCTTAAAGTGACCAGTTTTGTGGATATCCCTGGAATCGTGGGGACATGGTATCCAGAGGAAGGGCGAAATAAGTTAACGGTCGGATTGAGGGCTGATATGGATGCTCTCCTTCAGGAGGTGGATGGGACAATACGTGCCAACCACTCATGTGGGCATGATGCTCACATGACGATTGTATTGGGTGTGTTGTTGTTATTAAGAAAAATGAAGGCAATTCTTCCAGGTACGTTAAAGTTTATTTTTCAGCCTGCCGAAGAAGTTGGTGAGGGTGCTTTAAAGATGATTGAAAAACAGGTATTGGATGATGTTGACTTTCTCTTTGGTCTTCATTTGCGCCCTATTCATGAGATTAAGCATGGACAAGCTGCTTCAGGCATCATTCACGGGTCAGCCGATACAGTGTTTGGTGAGATTCACGGATTTGATGGACATGGTGCCAGGCCTCATTTGACTTTAAACGCCATTGAAGTGATCAGTGCCATCGTTGAACAGCTTAAAGGAATACGGCTAAACCCGCAATTATCTTATTCAGTCAAAATGACACAGGTTTCCGCAGGAGGGGAAAATGCAAATATTATACCTGGGTCCTCCAAGTTCAGTCTTGACTTACGCGCCCAAACGAATGAAGCGATGGACGAATTGATCGAGAAGGTGGACGATGTTTTGAAGAAAATGTCCATCTTCCATCAATGTCAAATTACCTTCAAGCACAAAGAAAGAGTTTATGCAGCATCCATTGATCAAGAAGCGGAACGATTGATGGGGAAGGCAATAGAAAAAACCTTGGGGGCTAAAGGGCTCGTTAAGCCCATCATCACTCCCGGCGGTGAGGATTTTCATTTTTATACAAAGGAAAGACCTGCAATTAAAGCCACGATGCTGGGTGTTGGCTGCAATTTAGAGCCAGGGTTGCACCATCCCAACATGGTATTCAATCAGGAAGCCATTTTCACTGGTATTGAGATATTAACCAGGGCAGTCATTGAAACTTTTTATAAGTATAACAAATAAAAAGGTACCACTTAATTTTTAGCCGGCTAAATTCTCCGAAAATGATTGCTAGGAATTAGACTTATTTTGTCTTTAATTATTCAAGTTAATGGTAAACAAGCGAGGCCACTAATTGATTAGTGGCCTTTGCTTGTTAAAGATTGGTCTTGGCAGAGAATTTTTTGTTATTTCCCCCAAAAAATCTTCCATTCCAACGATGAACCTGGAGTCGAACAGCGGGACATATGTCCTTTCCGGAATTTTATATGCTATTAAATAATATGTCTAACTTTATTGGGTCAGATCAAAGGAGTTCCATCTAACTGTTAAAACAAAGTTGATTGGAACGAGTGCGAGACTCCTGCGGGAAAGGTGCGTCAGAGGGAGACACCGCAGGGCAAAGAGCACTGGGGGACGGACCGCGAGTGCCTTACGTTCCACGCAAAGGTCAAATTTTAAAAACCTAAAAAAAACTGGTCTATAGGTCTGAGAGGAGCATCCTAGCTCCTCTTTTTATTATTTAAATATAAATAAGTACAGATTATTCATTTTTCTCCGATTTTAATACACTTCGTTAAATCGTTAATGAAAGTAAATGAAAATCAATCCTTTTAAAGTGAGGAAAAAATTCTTGACAGAACCTGTACGTACAGGATAATATGAAAGCGTATACAAAACCTATACGTATAGGTTGTAAAATAAACTATATTTTGCTTTCTAGGGAAAGGAAGTAGTGAAATGGGTAAATACACAGAACCAGCAATGGATTTGCTTCAACATGTCGGAGGGAAAGAAAATATTGCGACAGTTACGCATTGTGCGACAAGAATGCGTTTTGCTTTGAAAGTCCCCGCCAAGGCGGACGTAACGAATATTGAATCGATTAAACTTGTGAAGGGAACCTTTACACAAGCTGGCCAGTTCCAGGTCATAATCGGGAATGAAGTATCATCCTTTTATAATGAATTCGTTTCCATAGCTGGACTGCAGGAAGCGTCAAAAGAAGATGTGAAAACGGCAGCTAAACAGAATATGAGCTGGCTGCAGCGGATGATTTCCCATCTTGCGGATATTTTCACCCCGCTGATTCCTGCCATTGTCGTTGGCGGCCTTATTCTTGGATTCCGCAATATCATCGGGGATATAAAAATGTTCGATGATAGCACAAAGACACTTGTGGATATTTCACAATTTTGGTCAGGGGTCCACGCCTTCCTTTGGCTTATAGGTGAAGCTATTTTTCATTTCCTTCCTGTTGGGATTACATGGTCCATCTCGAAGAAAATGGGCACAACTCAAATTCTCGGCATCGTCCTTGGTCTGACCTTGGTTTCCCCACAACTACTTAATGCATATGCAGTGGCAGGAACGAAGGCAAGTGACATACCTTTTTGGGATTTCGGTTTTGCGCAAGTCGATATGATCGGCTACCAGGCCCAAGTCATTCCAGCTATACTTGCAGGGTTCGTTTTGGCGTATTTAGAACGGTACTTGAGAGATAAAGTGCACAATTCCATTTCCATGATCGTCGTTCCATTTTTTGCTTTACTTCCAACTGTGATCATTGCCCACACCATTTTGGGGCCTTTAGGTTGGAAAATCGGTTCAGTCATTTCTACGGTTGTATATTCCGGATTGAATTCATCAGTTGGCTGGCTATTTGCTGCCGTTTTCGGCTTTGCATATGCTCCGCTTGTCATCACAGGCCTGCATCACATGACGAACGCTATCGATCTGCAGCTTATGAGTGAACTGGGCGGAACGAATCTATGGCCAATGATCGCTTTATCCAATATTGCACAAGGTACAGCAGTTCTTGCGATGATTTACATCAACAGAAAGGATCAGGAGGAAAGACAAGTTTCCATTCCCGCCACGATCTCATGTTATCTCGGTGTAACCGAGCCAGCCATGTTCGGCATTAACCTTAAATACGGCTTTCCGTTCTTAGCCGGTATGATCGGTTCACTTTTCGCAGGCATCGTTTCAGTCGGATCGGGAGTAATGGCAAACTCTATCGGTGTTGGAGGGATCCCAGGTATCCTTTCCATCCAGCCACAGTATATGGGAATGTTTGCACTCGCGATGTTGGTCGCTTTCGTTGTGCCATTCATTTTGACTATAGCATTCTCCAAACGTCCTCAAATGAACTTGAAAACAAGAACGAAAACAACGAAATTAAATGCTTGATAATGCGGAGGGAGAGCATTCTCCCTCTTTTTTATCATACTGATAAATGATACACCCGGGACAGCAGAGGAGGAATTACAATGAATGATTTTAAAAAAAGCATCATATATCAAATTTATCCGAAGTCTTTTAAGGACTCGAATGGTGACGGCATCGGTGACATAAATGGTGTTATTGAAAAACTTGATTATTTGAACATACTGGGAGTGGATTATATTTGGCTGACCCCCTTTTATCGTTCACCTCAAAATGATAATGGATATGATGTAGCGGATTACACATCCATTGATCCTGCATTTGGGACAATGGATGATTTCGAGAGATTGGTGAAGGAAGCTAATTCGCGGGATATCCAGATCATGCTGGATATGGTATTCAACCATACATCAATAGAGCATGAATGGTTCCAAAAGGCATTGGCAGGAGAGAAAGAATATAAGGACTATTATATTTTCAAGAAATCGAAAGATGGAGAGCCCCCAACCAATTGGATTTCAAAATTCGGCGGCTCCGCATGGGAATATCTAGCGGAACATGATGAATACTACCTTCATTTGTTCGATCGGACACAAGCTGACCTTAACTGGGAAAATCCCAGAGTAAGGCGAGAAATCTTCAATGTAGTTAACTTCTGGCTGGATAAAGGTGTTAAAGGATTCCGATTGGATGTCATCAATCTCATTTCGAAACCTGATTCCTTTGAAAATGACAAAGAAGGGGATGGACGTTGCTTTTATACAGATGGTCCCAAAATTCATCAATTCCTTAAAGAGATGAATGAAGAAACTTTTGGGAAGGATGAAGAGGTGATGACAGTTGGGGAAATGTCATCGACGACCATTGATCATTGCGTCAAATATTCATCACCAGATGAAAAGGAGCTATCCATGGTATTCAATTTCCATCATCTAAAGGTGGATTACAAGGATGGGGAAAAGTGGTCCATTGCAGATTTTGACTTCAGGAAGTTAAAGGATATCCTAAGCAACTGGCAATATGGGATGCAAGAAGGGAATGGGTGGAATGCTCTGTTCTGGTGCAACCATGACCAGCCGAGGATCGTGTCCAGGTTTGGGGATGATCAAGAGTATCAAAAGGAATCTGCCAAGATGCTAGCAACATCCATTCACATGCTTAGGGGGACCCCTTATATTTATCAAGGCGAGGAAATAGGGATGACCAACCCGAAATTCAATGATATTGAACAATATCGGGACGTGGAGTCAATTAATTATTACAATATTTTAAAAGAGGAAGGCAAAGATGAGCAGGAAATAATCGAAATCCTTCAAGCTAAATCCCGCGATAACTCGCGAACTCCCATGCAGTGGGAAAATACGGAGCATGCAGGGTTTACAAAAGGGACTCCATGGATTTCAGTGCCTGATAATGGAAAGTTCATCAATGCTGAACATGCACTGATGGATAAGGATTCCATTTTTTATCATTACCAAAAACTTATATTTTTACGAAAGAAACATGATATCATTGCATATGGGGACTATCAGGAAATTCTTGGCGATCACGATCAATTGTTCGCCTATGTACGCAGTCATGAAGATGAGAAACTTTTGGTCATCAATAACTTTTATGCAAAAGAAGTGTCCTTCGAAATTCCAAAAGATGCAGACCTATCCGGATTCAAGTCAGAGCTCCTACTCTCGAACTATATCGATTCGAAAGACTTTGCAGATGACATTATCCTTCGTCCCTATGAATCGGTTGTCTATTTGTTGAAAAAGGACGAGTAGCAGACTAACAAAAATATATTGTGGTGATGAAATGAACAGCAAATACCTATCACTATATGGTGATATCGTTTCAAAAATTGAAGGAGGAACCTTTCCGACAAATTCAAAGCTTCCTTCCGAAAGCAGCTTCATGGAAGAGTATGACATCTCCAGGGATACTGTAAGAAAGTCCTTGCAATTGCTTGAACAAAATGGGTATATCCATAAAATCAAAGGCAAGGGTTCCTTTGTATTGGATTTCAGCAAATTTAATTTTCCTGTAGCAGGCTTGATTTCCTATAAAGAAATGGTGGAAAAGTTGAATCTGCATTCCAAAACGATCATCCATACCATGGAGCTTGAGTCCCCGGACACAAGCATGATCAAGCTTCTTGACTTAACTGAAGGTGAGGAAGTGTGGAAAGTGTTCCGGGTTCGGCAAATCAATGGAAATAAAATCATTCTGGACAAAGACTATTTCAATAGTGGGTTCGTAACTAATCTGACAAAGGAAATTTGTGAGGATTCGATCTATGGATATATCGAAAAGGAACTCGGGCTCCAGATTGGTTTTTCCAATAAGGAAATTACTGTGGAGCCATGCAGTGAAGAAGATAAACAATTATTGGACATAGAAGACTACGATATGGTGGCAGTGGTGAAAAGTACGGTTCATTTAATTGATGGAAGCTTGTTTCAGTATAGCGAATCCAGGCATAGACCCGATAAATTCAAGTTCACGGACTTTGCTCGACGGACTTGGTGAAACCCTGAGAAATATGCTGGCAAGCTAAGGAGGAAATGAAAAAACAAATAGGTTATCATGAAAAAAAGTCTGTAAAAATTAAATTCAAATGAAGGACTGATTCATGAAACTCAGCTCCATTCAAAAGAGAAGGTCGCGCAGGCGGCCTTTTCTAATGCAGTTCAGGGTATCGTGTTTTTCTTATAGACATAGGAGGAATCGCAAACCATTAGTTTGACGATCCTTCTGCTTGTTTGGGAGTATGGGAAGCATTTAGTAAAACCACTCCACCAATGATTAATACTAAGCCTCCTAATGTAGTGATGCTAAATGGCTCACTCCATAATAGTACGCCTATTAATGCAGTTAAAGCTGTGCCAATTCCTGCCCAAATGGCATATGCCAAGCTTAACGGAATTGTTTTAAGACATATGGATAAGCTATAAAATGCGATTCCGAATCCAATAATGACCCCAAATGAAGCGAATAAATGAGTGAATCCTTCAGATAACTTAAGCATGGTTGTGCCAAATATTTCACTTATGATTGATATTCCTAAAGCTATGTATCCTTTCATATAATTACCTCCGTTTCTCAAAATATTAATGAGCGTCGCCACTGGAGAGTTTCAAAACAACCACTCCGCCAATGATTAGGGCTAAACCTAAAATTTTTTTCAGGTTAAAGCTTTCTTTATAAACGATAACTCCCACTAATGCAGTTAAAGCAGTACCTATTCCGGACCATATAGCATAAGCCGTTCCAAGTGGAATTGTTTTAAGAGATAAAGACAGGCAATAAAAAGCCAAACCCATTCCAATTACAACACCAATTGAAGGGAATAACTTTTTGAATCCGTTTGATACTTTTAACATCGAGCTGCCAAACACTTCACTTATGATGGCTATTGCCAAATATGCATATGGATTCAAGATGAACTCCTCCAATATTTTCATTATTTCTTCACCAAGCATCTTAACATCCAAAGGCCCCATAATTAAACTAAAACCACCTATATCCAGTCTAATAATCCTTACCGTTTCAGGATATATCCTATCATGTTCCACAATATTAGGCTTATCCTATGATGGGCCATCTCGTATATCAGTAAGATTAAGAGAATCGGTTTGTACGCATTGCCTGCGAGACTTTTCTTTAAAACGAATGCTACTGGGCTGATCTTTCCTTTTGCAAGGCTCGCAATATAAGAAAGTCAAACAGGAACTTTTAGGGATTTTGCCGAATTAAGTTCATTAAATGCTTATGATAGGGTGAACTTCTTTCATGGAATTTATATTAAATAATGAATGTTTCATTGTATATACAGGGGGATTATTATGTATGTAAGTCAAACCCGGGATTATGAAGTAATTGCAAAATTAAATCAAAATGTCCACAGCCTGCATGCGAAACTATATCCTAAGTATTTTAAGGAATATAATTATAGTGCAATGAAAGAAACTTTCAAAAGTTTGGTTGAAAATAAAAGTTTTGTTTTTCTTCTTTTAAAAGAACATGAAGAACCGATCGGTTACGCATGGATTGAAATTAAAACCTATCCAGAAAGTGCTTTTAAAAATGAATATAAATCAGTATATGTGCATCAGCTTAGTATCGCTGAAAGTCAAACCCAAAAGGGCTACGGTAAGCAACTAATGAATGAGATATATGAAATTGCGAAAAAGAATGATATAGATTTAATTGAACTGGATTATTGGTTTGAAAACACTGATGCAAAAGAGTTTTATAAGAAACAACACTTTAAAAAATATAGGGAGTTTGCATTTAGACAGTTGTAAATCCTTTGAATGTCAAATTTCAAAGGTTGATGGAAGGAATTAATAAAAACCCCGAATCGGGGTTTTTTAAATTAATATCTTAGCATTCTCCTCGAAAAACAGGGGGATTGAGGAACTCCGCAAACAAAGCTTTGGGTATAACACTCTTTCACGATACTTCGGGTATGCGGTATATATGTGGTGAAATGTTTATTCACGGTAGTTGTATGTGTCGGGTGAAAAACCGGAATCACAGTGTTAATGACATTAGTTTTAACATATTGCTTTGTCGGCGAGATTTGAGGTGGATTATACTGAGTAGGGATTCTGTGAGGTGGGCAATATTGTAGTGGACATTGACCGCCTTTCGGATGCCCCCAGGGCTTATTATACATTTAAACACCTCCTGGATTTTTTTGGAATTCATTGTTAGTTTATGAAAAAAGTTGATAAAGGGACTGGTATAAATGCCTTTATCAAAAGTTCATAGGCATATCAGATCTGTCACTCCTTTTAAAAAAATTGAAGATACATTAATTTAAACGAATTTGGTTAATTGCTTGACGAACAAATGACTTGTGTCTTTTCTTCCAGCTATTTTCCTTGCTTTTTTCCAAGCCCCATTCAGGAAAATCAGATAACCGTAATGCGGCAAATAATTGCCAGAAGGGTAAGTTTGTAAAATTCAACTCCGGCATCATGGATTTATATTGAATGGTAAAGTCACTCATTGCATCCATTCCAAAATGAAATAAAATCTCGAGTTGACTATTGGCAAGGTCAGCCAAAGGGTCCCCTAAGCCTGAGTCTTCCCAATCAATTATAGAAACTAGTTTATCTTCTTTCCATAATATATTTCCTGGCCAATAATCACCGTGAAGGATCACTTCTTTATTCGTTGGGCGTAATGGCATGTATGATTTTAACAAATCTCTGATCAAGCTCAGATTTAAGGTTTCGTCCAGGATTGCCCCATCTTTACTATCTAACATTTCTCCATATGAATTTTCTAGTTTAGGGAGGAAAGATAAAGGTAGCTTCGCACAATCAACATGATGGATTTTTGCTAGATTGATTGCCAATTGTAAGATATGATCATTAAGATTTGAGGGGGTAAAATCTGGCTTGCCCTCAATAAACTCGATAAGTATACATGGCCTGGAAAAAACCTCACAGGATTGCTCGATGTAATAAGGCTTCGGTACAGGCAAACCTGCAGCCTTCAATATCCCTAAAAGCCTGTGTTCATCTGCCGCAATATTCGGATTCCGTTTCAAGTCATTATCACCATGCTGACGAAGGATCATCCTTATGATCCTCCCTGTAGATTGTAACATTTCAAGTCCTGTCACTTGAGCAGAAATTCCGCCTTTTAATTCCCATGCGCGAATGAGTTTGATGCCTGGATCCAACTTTTGAACCAATTGTTCAAACTTACCATATTCATTTTTCATACGTCTTCTCCTTTTAAAATCCCGGTCAATGTTCAGGCGTTTAAGTTCACATTATAGATGGGATATCAATATTAGCGTTCAAACACTTTTTTTCATGGCTCTTTTCGTAAAGATTGTTGTTTTTAAAACGAAACTATTTAAGGTTGATTGGAGCGGAAGTGCGAGACTCCTGCGGGAGCAGCGGGACAGGTGAGACCCCACAGGCGTTTACGCCGAGGAGGCTCACCGCCCGCCCCGCGGAAAGCGAGCATCTGAAGGGGGAATCAACCACAACTCACTACCTGGTAAATAGCAACATAGTATGTGAAAACAGCCTTTTTCATCTTTTAAGAAGTACCCACAATAAAAAGAGAAAAAATAGCACAATAGGGAAAGAAGAATCCATATTGTGCAGGATGCAATTGCGAAAAGGAATTTTCAGCTGCTGTTGGCCCAAAATCATTCTAATATAGATTATTAAGCAGCTTAAATGAGTGGAAAGATAGCCAATGGGAATAAAGGACAGTTTTACATTCGTTTAAAACATTCATCAATTTTTCTCCTGTAACGTTTAAAAAGTATTTTTATATCATCACTGTCTTCATCAGTTGCTTCAAAAGAGTTTTGTATAAGGTTAATCAACACCTGTTTCATTAGGTTTTGATCACATACTGCCTTAAGGGAGGTTGTTTGGATTCAAAAATAATCCGGATGCCTTAAATTTCACTGTGGTTCCATGAATTTAATGATATTCGATATGTTGGAGTAAATATTGTTTCTACTGATTTTAATAGTTTCATCAGGTTTTGCTATAAATATAAATTCATTAACGATGTTATTAATCCTATCCAGTTCCACCACTATGATCCCAAGATATTCTAGGATGCTTGCATCATGTATCCGCTCACTGATGATTTGGTTAAGGAAGTCAAAGGATTCGGATTTCATGGGCTATTCCAGCACCAATTCACCTGCAGCCGCTAATTTTTTCAATTCTCGAATTCTGCTTTCACTTCTTTTTTTCGGTGATATCGATTGCCGATCCGATAACCTCACATCAACCATCAAAGGATTCTATGGTGCAACAAAATGGTTATCATCGACTTCCCCTTCATTTAATTCACCGTTTCCCCACACCATGCCATTTTATAAAATCTTTGTTTTTGTGTTGCTTGTTCTATTGGTAAAAAGTCAGATGATTTTTTTCCAAATAACCATAGAAGTTGGAGTGATTGATTTTGTAATGAAATCCCCTTCAACGAAAGTATGAATGAAGTCGTTATCCTTTTTTATAAATTTGAATAAAGGTCCATTTCACGGGATTAAATCTCGGTCATAACATTATCCAAATCCTTAATTTCATTTGTTTCCATGTATCAGCATCCTTAAAAGAACCTGGTTAGTGAATTCCATATATTATGGAACCTCTATTTGATTTAAGTTATAGTTCAATTTTACCAAAGTAAAATAATAGAAGATAGCTTTTTCAAGAAGTCAAAAAGAGTCTCGTGCATTGTAGGGAATGTTTTAATCCTGCCATTTTAAAACAAAAAAGACTGAAGGCAAAAGAGATTTTATCTAAATTTTATAATAAAGTTGATTGGAACGGGTGTGTGAGACTCCTGCGGGAAAAGCGCGTCTATGGGAGACCCCGCAGGCGCAAGCAGAGGGCGGACCGCCCGCGGAAAGCGAGTTCCCTACATTCCAATCAACGTTCAAATTGTCTACAGACTGAAACACCAGGAGAGGTGTTTTTTTTTAGGGAAAAGGAAGAACGCATTTCATGTTAACCGTAGACCTAGTGAGGAAACCGAATCTAATATTATTATGAAATTTTCTTTAATCCGGTAGTTATGTGTACAGGCATTTGTTAATGTGCAACATAAGATTAATAGAGGTGAGTGAAATGGTAAAAATATTTATTGATCCCGGCCACGGCGGTACGGATTCAGGATCAGTGGGTAATGGATTGAGAGAAAAGGATTTAACTTTATCTATTGCAACTAGAATCAAAGACATATTATTAATAGAATATAATAACGTTTCTGTAAAAATGAGCAGGCCCCAAGATACGTACCCCTCTTTAGACGATCGGACGAATCAAGCGAACGCTTGGGGAGCTGACTTCTACCTCTCCATCCACATTAATGCTGGCGGAGGCACTGGGTATGAGGATTACGTTTATACGTCAACCAACCAGATAACGAAAACGTATCAAGATCATATTCATTCAGAGGTCATGAAGCTTATCAGCTTCCAAGACAGGGGACAAAAAACAGGCGATTTACATGTGCTCCGTGAAACGGACATGCCCGCACTCCTGACTGAAAATGGATTTATCGATAATGTCAATGACGCAGCCAAATTAAAAATGGCATCCTTTATTGAAACACTGGCTCGCGGACATGTAAACGGTATAGTTAAATGCTTCAATCTTACCAAGAAAATTACAGCGGTATACCATACTGTCGTTAGTGGGGACACTGTATACTCCTTAAGCGGGGCATATGGCAGTACAGTTCAGCAAATTAAGGATTGGAACGATCTTGACAGCCAGTTCACCATTACCGTAGAGCAGAAATTGCGGGTGAAATGAATAATTTATAGTTGACTGGTTAAATTATTTATAGCTTCCAGAAAGCACATCACGCAGATAGTCCTTCTCTAAAAAGAGAGGGACTTTTCCCGTTTCCGCCATTCTTTCAATAATGGCGGAAGCCTTTGTGAAAATATTGAATATATTTTTAACCTTAACTGTTTTTTTTGGAATTATAAAAAAGCAATTCTAAAACTGATAAACGGGGAAATTAAAGATTGAAAGACAGCGATGGCACAGCCTCTTCACAAATCATAAATTTGCACTGAAGGCAAATACAGAAGGTTTTTCTTATGAGGTTGAACATTTACTGGGAAAAATAAAGGAGCACCTTGGCTGGGTTGACAAAATGGTTTAGTCTGCATAAAAAGCAAGGAGATTGAAAAAAGCGTCCTGGGCGAAGTTAGTTGCCGAATGCATTCACTCATAAAAAATAATATTAAAAAGCACAAACCAAAATGGCTTGTACCTAATATGTATAAGTGGATAAATGTTTGACTTAACGAATTGAATTAATCTATGTATTTTAGCTTGTCACTAATTTGCAAATGAAACCCTAGAGTTGGGTATTAATCGTATATTTTAATGGCCTGTACCACTTTTCCTAAAATTCGGACTCTATCATTTTTGATATGATAGGTTTTTTCTTCATAAAAAGGATCCGTGCTGCAGGGGATGAGTGTGATGTTTTCTTCATTGATAATCACTTTTTTGACTGTACCATCGTGACCATTTACTAAGACCACACCAATTTTTCCGCTGTCGACGTAGGTTGTTTTTTCAACGAGGATCAATGAACCGTCACTGAATTCTTTGTTCATGCTGTTGCCTTTTACTCTAAGGAAAAAATATTCCTTGTTCGATTTTAGCATGGAATTTAACGTCGGCATATACGCTTCTATATATTCGTTGGTAAAGTTAGGCTCTCCGGCAGGTATATTTCCATAGACACCAATTAATCTAACATTCTTTTCATTTAAAAATTCCATTGCAGGATCATTTCTAATGATAGGTGCTCCTTCAATGAGGTGGGATAGCGGGATTTCGAAGCATGTGGATATCATGCTCAATTTATCCATTAAAGGTTTATTCCGTCCGGATTCCCATGCTGATACTGCCGTTGGGGCCACTTTTAATATGTTTGCCAAATCTTCTTGTGTCATTTTTCTTTCTTTTCTTAACATTTTAATCCTTTCACCAATGTGCATATTTCTTCACCTCTAACTTGAATATACACTATGAGTGAAAGTGAGTAAACTTAAAGTGCGTGAATTTTACAAAAAATCGTTGGTAACTATACTTCAAGTGTGATATCATTTTTTTAGATAGGTGGTGACAAGGTATGACAAACGTTAAGTTTACACTTAAACAAGCGAGGAAGTATAAAGGGTTAACCCAAGAGGAAATGGCTAAAGTGCTAAAAATGGCCAAGAGGACCTACATTGACTATGAGCAATATAAGATTCCTCTGCGAATCGATAAGGCGTATATGTTCGCTGAATGTGTAGGATTCTCCATCGACGATATCATTTTTTTTGACCCTCATCTACACTTCAAATGTAGTTGAAAGTTCAATCGATATTGTGTGTCTATACTAGAGAAGCCATTCCTGGAATGAAAAATCTAATCAATAGTAATCCTAACCTGCCAAGGGACAAAGTTCATGGTTATGATGATTCGAGTGAGAATGGAAAGAAGGTGAGAAAAGTGGAAAGAGAAATTAGGTCTATTGAAGTTGCAGTAGGAGTTGCTGTTAGCACCTTTGCGATTGGAAAGGAAATTCGTGGAGAAATCATTGAGGATATTATCCTACACAACGGTATATTCAAACTGTACAATCGAAAGGATGAGCTTATCACTGAAGTCAATTATCCAGTTCTCAGGGTGAAATACAGGTATGATGGGGGAGGGGTAAGTGCTTAACGGAGTTAATAATCCAAACTCCGAATCGGCATGCTGGTAGTGTTTTTATGGAAATGTACTTGATGGCGGACCCAATTGTTATGGACTCACCCACAGGGGGAAACATTTTGATGGAGTATCATGAGAGCTGTTTAAGTGAAATGTATCGATCATTTGTATAAAATAGCCGTTTGATACTGGAATTCTATTATGACAGCCAATTGCTGTGATTTATTTCTTACAAAGGACGGATTTAAAAACAACATGATTAGGGGCAATTGGACAGTGGCATATTCGACGGAAAAATTAATAATGTTGTTCATAAGAAAGTCAAGCCCTCTATCCTTTGAAGGAGAAGGGCTTGTTTTCTTTTTTTCTTCGTGTTTACTAGCAATCGCTATTAACATATCCTTCATAAGTTCTTCTGAAGCCAATCGTTCAGGAAGTGATGTGAACCAGATAAACTCATGTAGGCATCAAACTAACCCGAATTTTTTACAAGGCGCACTCTTTTTAACATCTTCATACTTTATCTCTATATTTATAATTTTCTTCTAGTTTTTTTTTCCCATCTTTTATGAAGTTAGCAGGTAATGGCAGGAAAAAGTACAAATATAAACTAATGAATGATATAGGAGACCCGTAAAGGAGGGCATTGATAATAGGTGAATTCGAAAAATAACATGGGAGGAGAATAACAATTGAAAAGGAATATAATCAATTATGTCGTTTTTCTTGTCCTCATACTAACCATATTAATTATGGCAAAGCCGAACTTTTCCTCAGCGGGAAAATTGAAGCCGCCATCCGAAACTTTCAACCCAGGGGATTGGTTTCTGGGAAGTACCCCTCCCAACCTTGACACAAATAAACCACCGATCGTATTTGTCCAAGGTAAAAATGGCAATTCAGCCAGCTGGTACGGTGAAACGGACTATCACGGTGTCAATGATATGTATACTAAGGCATATGAAGCGGGCTATCAAACGGTTTTTGTTCAGCTTTACGATTCTGCTGGAAATGGATCAGTTAGCCAATATGCTAATGGAAGGCTGCTAGCTCAAATGCTTGCAGAAATCAGTAACCATTTCGGGGGCGAAAAAGTAAATATTATAGCTCACAGCAAGGGGGGGCCAGACACCCAAGCGGCTCTAGTACACTTTGGAGCACACCAATATGTTGGAAGGGTCATCACTTTAGCTTCCCCTCATCACGGTTCCAACTTGGCTGATTTGGCATATAGCTGGTATGCGGGCTGGCTTGGTTCCCTATTGGGCCAAAAAGATGAAGGAACTTATTCTTTACAGGTTGGTAAAATGGCGGAGTTTCGTTCTGTCACGGATAACCATGTTAACGCCCGGAAAAATATGTATTTCACCGTGGCCGGTATGAATAGAGGGCCGGTTCTTTCCGCTTTATCAATGGGTGGACAATATTTATCTTCATATGGAGAAAATGATGGCTTAGTGAATGTATGGAGTACAAAAATACCCTACGCGTCACATTTATTTACGGATCCCAACTATGATCACGACAATATTCGAATAGGTTCAGCTGTATTTTCAAGGATTGAACCCTATTTAAGAAGCACTTCTATTGCTGGGATTCCTGGTTTAAATGTCAATTATAAAGAAAACGTTGAAGATGATGTCATCACAACCGCTCTTTCGCAAACCGTCCTGGGAGATGTCCTGCAACAAAATGTCTGGAACGAACAAAGTTTCCATGTAAATGAAGCAGCTCCAAGTGATATAACCATATACACTGCCACAAATGATGTCGAGGTTGAATTGATTTCTCCATCTAATAAAAAGTATAGACCTTCCTTAAAAGTTCAATCTGCAAAAAATCAAACTTCCTTTTTTAATGGTGCAACCATACAAACATTTAATAGGAATAAACTTGAAATTGGTGACTGGAGAGTGCGAATGAAGACTAAATCACCAAAAGATGCATACCTTTTCACGGCACAATTTAACGAAAAGAATCCGATTACATTAAGTATGGCTGGAAAAGTTAAGCAAAAAGATGCTAAATTTATCATTAAGAATCCGATGAATGATAAAAAAAGGCCAATCAGCACAACATTTCTGGTTCATCTAATAGATGAAAGCGGTAAAGAAATTAGTGGAAAAAGCACAATTCAGGAAATGGATACCGAAAATTTTTCGGGTACCCTTCCAGAAGTGCCTAAATCAGGTGTTTATAATGTAACAATTGACGTCAAGGAAAAAAGCGTGAATGGTCCTGAAAGAACCCGTACGCTGATTCGTTCGGTCTATATTGAAAAGTAGTGGAACTTACCAAAAAATCCCCTCTCTTAATTGAGAGGTTTTTTTAGGTTGAAATGTGAAGGTGTGAATTGGTTTTATTTACTTTTACTTTGGGCTATGTTGATTCAGCTAAGTAAAAAGCTATGCCGTAATTGCCATAAAGGAATGAATATTGGATTGTTCGATGGGAATATAAGCTAGTTTGGTATCCTGGCAAGAACAAGATTGATGACCCTAGGCGTGTGCTATCATGTATAGTTCAATCCTACTTTTGATAAGATTCTCTATAAGACAAAATACTAGTTTTGAGAGCAGCATAGTTGCCTATGCTTGCATAGCCATAAAACCAGCCCATGAAAATTCCTGCAACTAAATGGTGTCGATGGCTGATGAAAATGGAAATGAATAAGCCTAGAACCAAAGCGATGGCAGGGATGAATTTTGGAGGAATTGGAAACATGACCTTAATAAGTTGAGTAAGTGTCATGATGGTAGGGATGGCTATCACTGCATCCCAAAAGTTTGTATGGATAGTTGGGAAGTCCATAATGTCACCACCTTAGAAGTTTTCACAATTAATTTTTACCATTTACAAAGGATTTATACCATATTAATTAATGCAATATAAACGATTGATCAATGAAAGTTGATACAACAAGTTTCGAAGACTTTCAGAGTTCAATGTGAAGCCGCTCAGTGTATGCTTGCTCTTTTTTGATCATAGTGAAGACAATTAACCAAATATCAGTACCTTTTTTGCTGGACATGCTTGTAACCCTTTTCATGGTTTAGAATATGATATGAATGAAGATAACCAGTTAAGAAAGTGAGCCCTAATAATGGAGGTTCTAATGAGCAAGGAAACGTTTATTAAGGAAATTGCTCCATATGCCCTGAAAATTCAAAAGGAATTTAAAATTTTGCCTTCTGCGATCATTGCACAAGCTTGTTTGGAGAGTGGATATGGGACAAGCTTTTTAGCAAATCAAGGAAAGAATATATTCGGTACAAAAGGTGATTTTAAGGGCGAGTCAGTCATTATACAAACAATTGAATACGTCAACGGTGCACCCGTTCAAGTATGGAACAAATTCAGAAAATACCCAACATGGGAAGAAAGTCTAAGAGATCTTGCCAATCTATATGTAAAGGGAACTTCATGGAATAGAAGTTTGTATACAGCCGTCATTGGAGAACAAGATTACAAAAAAGCACTCAAAGCGATATTCGATGCGGGTTACGCCTCGGATCCGAAATATATAGAAAAACTGGCGAACCTAATCGAAACAAGCGATTTAACTAAATATGATGAAAGCATCGAAGAGGTCTATCATATCGTCAAAAAAGGGGATTCCGTATCTGCGCTTGCAAAAGCATATGGTTCTACGCAAATGCAGATTCAACAGTGGAATGGATTGGTCGATCTTAACCTTATTAAAGTGAACCAAAGATTAAGAGTGAAATGAACATTTACAGGGAGCGGGGTTTTATCTCGCTCTTTATTAATTTTATGGTTTCATATTTTTCCTAAAGTACATATATCCAGAAAGCGATACTTTGCCTATCAACCGCCATAAATGAATAATGTTTTAATACTCCATGAAAACACGCTTCTATTAAAAAAATATTTCAAACCTAGTCTTCCAAATGCATAATGAGAGAATTTCGGACATAAATTAAACAAACAAAAAAAAGCGCGTTTAGCGCTTTTAATGTATTTGTCTATATAAGCCTATTACTTTTCCAAGTATCGAAACATCTCTTAAAATAATTGGTTCCATATTTGAGTTCTCAGGCTGAAGCCTTATGTAATCCGGTTCCTTAAAGAATCGTTTTACAGTGGCTTCATCATCTTCCGTCATGGCCACGACGATATCTCCATTATTGGCACTGCTTTGTTGTTTCACGATGACATAATCTCCATCATGAATTCCTGCTTCAATCATACTTTCACCCATGATTTCTAGCATGAAAACATGGTCATCATGTGGAACCATGCTTTCGGGAAGCGGAAAGTATTCTTCTATGTTCTCAATTGCAGTTATCGGCATGCCCGCGGTTACTTTACCAAGTAACGGCACGTTCACGACACTAGCTTTGGGGATATTATTCGCTTCCTCCAAGTTTAGTATTTCAATGGCCCTCGGCTTGGTTGGGTCACGTCTTATCAGACCTTTACTTTCCAGGCGGGATAAATGTCCGTGTACTGTTGAACTTGATGCAAGTCCCACTGCTTCGCCAATCTCCCGGACGGAAGGTGGATACCCTTTTTGGCGGACCTCTTCTTTAATGAAATCAAGGATATCTTGCTGCCGTTTTGATAGTTTAGTCATATGTGCACCTCTTCTCCAATGTTCTTTGCCCCATTATAGCATGGCCCCCAATTCTATACAAACATAAGTTCGAATTTAGTTGTTGACTGAAACAAACGTTCGTATTATAATTTTGACATAACATACGAACGAACATTCGCTTTGGAGGGATATTTATGAAAAAAATATACAAAAATTATGTATATACGATTCTGTTAGCTGGATCAGTATTCATCTTTTCAATTTTATTCTCTTGTACATTGGACAATGATCAAAAAAAAGATTTCCTTTCTATAGAAGTAGGTGAAGGCGACACCCTATGGGGAATTGCCGAAAAATATGATGAAGCTGATTTGACAAAAAAAGAATTCATTGGTTGGATAGAAGAGCATAATGGAGTCAGGGCAGATTCGATTAAACCTGGTCAAGTCATTGTCATACCGGTTAAAGGGGAAGAACTTGTTCAGAATTTGGCAAGTCAGCAGTAAGCAGTGAAGGTAGGGTATTATGAAGGCAATAATCTATTGTAGGGTTAGCACAGAAAAAGAGTCACAGGAGACATCATTGGCAAGGCAGGAAGATGAATTAATCAAATTGGCCGAAAAGTTGGATATGGAAGTTGTTTCCATAATAAAGGAGCAGGAAAGTGGTTATGAGTTAAACCGGGATGGCATTTTTGACATGATCGAACTATTTAAAGCCAAAGAAGCCGAAGTTCTATTAATCCAGGACGAAACAAGACTAGGAAGAGGGAATGCCAAAATAGCCCTTTTCCATGTCATCCTTAAAGAAGACGTGAAAATTTATACGCTCTCACACGATGGGGAAATAGAGTTATCGGATTCGGATGCCATGGTCATCCAGATAGTCGGTATTGTAGAGGAATATCAAAGGAAATTACATAACCTAAAAATAAAACGCGGGATGATAAGAGCCGTTGAAAAAGGCTACCGCCCTCAAAACAATCTTCAGAACCAAAGGAATTCTACTGGAAGGGAACGTATGGAAATTCCCATTGAAGAGATTATTAAACTCCGGGCCAATGGATTGACATTTGCAGAAATCGCAGCCACTTTAAGGGGCTTTGGATACAATGTATCCAAAGCTACGGTGAACAGGCGTTTTCTCGAACATCAACTAAATATACAGGAATGTCAATCATAGAACTTGTAATTTCGCTTTTTTTTTAATACCATGACAATATCCGCAGATTACGAAGGAGCGAAATTATGCTATCAAAAGAAAAAATAGCCCGTATTAATGAACTTTCTAAAAAGGCAAAGGCTGAAGGTTTAACGGAAGTCGAGGCGAAAGAGCAAACCCAATTAAGAAGTGAGTATTTAGAAACATTCAGACGGTCCATGTCCGATACGTTGGAGCACGTGAAAGTCGTTGATCCAGAAGGAAATGACGTCACTCCTCAAAAGATAAAGAATATTAAAGAAAAAAGAAACTTACATTAATGCTTGGACTATTATCATGAAACACCCCATTTTAAGCTTTAAGGATTAAAAAGGGAGTGCATTCATGTATGTATTCTCCTATTTAGCTTAATCTAAATAGGGGACTTCTTTAATTTCCAGAAAATATTGTAATATCGGGGTTTTAAATAGTGTTTTTAGTTGTGATATTATGCTGGTCACTATAATATAAAGAGGTACATTACAGGAAGGGATGTTTTACGATATGTTAGATAAATTAGATGCACTTTCTATCAATACGATTCGTACATTATCGATTGATGCAATTGAAAAGGCTAATTCCGGCCATCCAGGCATGCCCATGGGTGCAGCGCCGATGGCGTACAAATTATGGACTGAATATATGAATCATAACCCGAAAAATCCAGATTGGTTTAATAGAGATCGCTTCGTTCTTTCAGCTGGTCATGGGTCAATGCTGTTATACAGCCTTCTTCATTTATCGGGCTATGGCTTATCTATCGATGATTTGAAAAGCTTCCGCCAATGGGGCAGTAAAACTCCAGGACATCCCGAATTCGGACATACCGCTGGGGTAGATGCAACGACAGGACCTCTTGGACAAGGTATTGCAATGGCAGTCGGAATGGCAATGGCAGAACGCCACTTGGCAGAAAGCTATAACCGTGAATCTTATAATGTGGTCGATCATTATACATATAGCATTTGTGGGGATGGAGATTTAATGGAAGGTGTTTCTGCAGAAGCGGCTTCATTAGCAGGACATCTGCAACTTGGAAGACTTGTCGTTTTATATGATTCTAATGATATATCCCTTGACGGCGACTTAAGTCAATCATTTAGTGAAAGTGTAGCAAACCGGTTCAAATCTTATGGATGGCAATATGTCCGCGTTGAGGACGGGAACGATCTTCAGGAAATTGCCAAAGCGATTGAAGAAGCGAAAACCGATGAGGCACGTCCAACATTAATCGAAGTGAAAACGGTTATTGGTTACGGTTCACCAAACCGTTCAGGTAAATCTGCTGTTCACGGCGCTCCGCTTGGTGCAGATGAGCTGAAGTTGACTAAGGAAGCTTATAAATGGACATTCGAAGAGGATTTCCATGTTCCAGAAGAAGTTTATTCTCACTTCAATGAATCTGTTGTAGAGGCAGGCGCCCAAAAAGAAGAAGCTTGGAATGAATTGTTCAAAAATTACAAAGAAGCACACCCTGAGTTAGCCAAGCAATTGGAGTTGGCAATCAAAGGTGAACTGCCTGCTGAGTGGGATCAGGAAATTCCGGTTTATGAAGAAGGAAAAACATTAGCTTCCCGTGCTTCAAGCGGAGAAGTATTGAATGCAATTGCCAAAAAGGTCCCTAGCTTCATTGGTGGTTCTGCAGATTTAGCAGGATCTAATAATACTGCCATCAAAGGTGAGACAGATCTATTACCTGGTAATTACAGTGGCCGTAATATATGGTTCGGTGTACGTGAATTCGCTATGGGTGCGGCTTTAAATGGAATGACCCTTCATGGTGGATTAAAAGTGTACGGAGGTACATTCTTCGTATTCTCTGATTATTTGCGTCCTGCCATAAGAATGGCAGCACTGATGGGACTACCTGTAACGTATGTTTTCACCCACGATAGCATTGCTGTAGGGGAAGACGGACCGACACATGAGCCAATCGAACAATTAGCATCATTGCGGGCAATGCCTAACCTAGGGGTAATCCGTCCAGCTGATGGCAATGAAACGGCAGCAGCTTGGAAAGTGGCTATGGAGTCTACAAATAAACCGACTGCCCTTGTACTGACTCGTCAAGGGTTGCCAACAATAAAAGATACTTCCGAAACTGCTTATGATGGTGTTTCAAAAGGGGCTTACATCATATCCGCTGCTAAGAAAGAAGAAGCGGATGCATTACTACTTGCGACTGGTTCTGAAGTGAACTTGGCTGTGGAAGCACAGAAAGCTTTAGCGAACGATGGAATTGATGTTTCGGTAATCAGCATGCCATCATGGGATCGATTTGAAACTCAATCTAAAGAATATAAACAAAGTGTAATCAATCCAGCAGTGAAAAAACGTCTAGCTATCGAAGTGGCTTCACCGTTTGGCTGGGATCGTTATGCAGGTGATGAGGGTGAAATATTGGCCATCAATCATTTTGGAGCTTCTGCACCAGGCGGTAAGATCATGGAGGAATTTGGTTTCACTGTAGAAAATGTAGTTGCTCGTGTTAAAGAAATGCTTAAATAATAGTAATGGGGAACTGACACCAACTAGTTTGGTGTCAGTTTTTTTATCGAACCTTCTAATTGTATGTTGAAAGTGCTCTTATTCTCTGGGATAGCATCCATTCGACAAAAAAAGAAAAAAATTTCTCCAGCAAACAACATATCTTTTTAGTTTGTCAATATATAATGAGAATAAATAATTTTCGTTTAAATGTGTCAGTTAAAGGGGAAAGTCATCAAGGGTAGGAAATAATGGAAGGTCCTGATGGTAAGTTGTTCTGGTGACCAAAATAGGAATGCTAGGAGGCGTTGGCTGATGAGAACCTATCAAATCTTTTTAATCGAAGATGAATTTGCCCATCATTATTATGGAAGAGAAAAGCTATTTTTCAATTTGTTTTTGGAGTATATTCAAGCAAGGGGCAGACTGAAGAGTATTTTGCAAAAACAAATCGAATTTGTCACCAAAACAGTCCCCATTATCCAGTTGCAGGTAGCAATTGAACAACGTTTACAAAAAAAGATGAATTTTTGGTCTCAAAATGGAAAATACTATTTAGAAAAAACAAACGGATCAAGTAAAGCCGTGTTAATCATCCAGGATGAGTCCATTACGCTTAAAGCTGAAGGAGACTATGAAGCGGAGACGGCTTTCTTTGAATGCATTCGAAAATATGAAGCGAGTTTTCTAGCCATTGATTTTGAACACGAAAAATACGGTTGGTTAAAACCGATAAAAGAAAGAAAATTTGTCTAAATGGGGGACTTTTCGGTAGCGGGTATTGTATAATAACCTTTGGTCTAGTACACTGATGTTAGACAACACGAAGGAGGAAATAGTATGTGGGTTTACATTCTAGTTGGCGTACTGGCATTGATTGCTGGAGTAGTGCTGGGATTTTTCATCGCTCGTAAATACATGATGGATTACTTAAAGAAAAATCCGCCAATTAACGAACAGATGCTGAAAATGATGATGATGCAAATGGGTATGAAACCATCCCAAAAGAAAATTAATCAAATGATGAGCGCCATGAATAAACAACAAACAAAATAATAAGCATGAAATACCGCTATTATAACCTTGTTTTTATAAAAAGATAGGATAAATGTAAAGTTATAACGATAAACCACGTAAGGATCGAACCTTCAATTGATTTAAGTGATAATTAAGTTTATCTTCCTTTTTAAACGTAAAGCCACTTTTCCTGGACGAGTTTCAGGAAAAGTGGCTTTTATTTTGGAGTTCGAATATCATTGGTAACAATTTATGAGAATGGGAAGCAATAAAGGTTTTGGAACTAGAAGAGAAGCAATAGTGGACTTGAACTTGTGAACTAAGCTAAATAGCTTGAACAATAGTACCTGGAGTCAATAAATTCAGTAACCTACAAAATATCACTGCTATGTCAGGGCTTCAGCACCACTTTAATGCATCCGTCTGTCCTTGTATCGAATACTTGATAACCATGTTTAGCTTGATCGATTGGAAGTACGTGGGTTACGACATCGCCAGGATCAACCTTTCCTTCAGATATAAGGTTATAGAGATATGGCATATAAGGGATAACAGGAGCTTGTCCGGTCTTGATATCCACGTTTCTTTGAAATATATCTCCTAACGGAAATCCGTTATAACGCCCTCCGTAAACACCTGTTATTTGAATGGTTCCAGCTTTACGCACGGCTTGGGAGGCAATTACAATACCACCCATGGCACCTCCATGCAGCTTAAGGCCAGTTGCAAGATATTCCATAGGAGTCATTTTACCGCTCATGCCAGAACAGTCAATAACGATGTCGGCTCCGCCTTTAGTTATTTCTTTGAGATATTCCCCTACGTTTTCATATTGTTCGAAATTAACAATTTCGACTTTATTTGTCCGTTTAGCATGTTCCAAACGATAGTTGAGATGATCGACGGCAATGACCCTTTTCGCTCCTTTGAACCAAGCGAATTTTTGAGCGAGTAATCCAACGGGACCGCAGCCTAAAATGATAACTGTATCACCAGGTTTAACTCCTGCATGGTCTACGCTCCAAAATGCAGTTGAAGCTGCATCTGCGAGTAATACCAATTTTTCATCTTCTACCTCACAGTCTTCTGGAATCTTAAAAGGTGTGAAATTTCCATAAGGAACCCGCATGTATTCTGCTTGTCCTCCCGCATACCCACCAGTTGTTTCTGAATATCCCAAAAAACCACCTATTTCGCCATGAGGGTTTGAGTTATCGCACTGACTTGTAAGGTCATTCTCGCAATACCAGCAGCTTCCGCAGCTAACGTTAAAGGGGATGATTACACGATCTCCCTTTTTTAACTTATTTACACCTGGACCGACTTCCTCGACAACTCCCATTGGCTCGTGGCCAATAACATAATCCGTTGGCATATTTGGAATCATTTGGTGAATCAAGTGCAAATCCGAACCGCAAATGGCTGAAGTTGTAACTTTTACGATAATATCATCTGAATTTTTGATATGGGGATCTTTAACATTTTTGACCTGCACGTTTTTATTGCCCTGGTAAGTTACGGCTTTCATAAAACTTCCTCCTCTATTTATTTGGCGTTGCGAACATTCCAAGTCTATCTGTATCGTTTGGGAATAACTTCATCCGAGCGATGCTAATTGCCATTTCAGCTGATTTCAAATCCAATTCAACTTGCTTTCCTAAATCATTTGGATAAAGCCAGTCTTTACTTATCATTAAATCGGATATTTCAGCATGTAAATCAATGGACTGCTCCATTTGCCGGTATAGGGCTTGTCTCAATTCTGGACTTATTGTTTCCGTTATAGCTATTGCATACGTATGAATCCCGCTTTTGATTGACAGTAGGAAATCCAGGGCAAAAGAAGAATCAGCCATTTCAGGCATATGTTCAGCGCCTTGGGGATCTAAATAATCCATTTCCATTAAAGCTCACCTCATTGTAAATAGTTTGTTCGGGCACCTTCGTAAAAACTCTTCAGTTCATTAATGGCTATTATGGATTGCTGTACGTCTTTTTCCATTAATGCCTTTAAATCATTATCGAAACAAATTCCTTGCATTAATTTGGATTTCATCAAGCTTATTGTTTTAAAATTTATTATTTCATGCGTCTCCATGGTTTCATGAAAGGCCAGCTTTTCATTTTCCATCCAATCACCCCCTAAGTCTATGTAACAAAAGTAATTTTCCCTATTCAACTCATTGGTATACAGGGGGGCTAGGTTTTACCTTCTTTAAAAACAATGAATAAGACCTTTTGATCAACGAAAGATAAGTAAGTGAATGTAAGTGAAAGGAGAGATACTTTTAATGGAAAAGTTAGGACTGCATGAAACGTTAGAATTGCATGAAATATTGAATTTCAAAAGCCTATGCTTATCCAAAAGTTCTATAATGAACGGATTAGTTCGAGATACGGAATTAAAAAACATTCTATTACAAGACATCAGCAGCGGCAGAGAGCAAATTCAAAGATTACAGGAAATTCTGGTTAATCAAGGAGAGGGGAAATAATGACCAACTTTTTGCAAAATATGGCGGGTATGAGTGGAATGACCGATCAGGTAATTGCAACTGACTTTCTGATTTCTGCCAAATCAGGAATTAGAAATGCGGCTTTCGCTGTAACTGAAACAGTTTCACCTGAACTGAGGGCTGCATTACGGGAACAGCTTAGGTCCGCTGTAGAAACACATGGGATCATAAGTGATTATATGGTTTCAAAAGGATATTATCATCCTCAGGATATAAGTGAGCAAGCGCAGGTGAATCTAAAAGCGGCTAATACAGCATTGAATCTTTCTCAACAATAAGATTTTGGCGAGTTTGTGAAAAATGGTTCCGCTTTCCAAAAGCTAACTGATGAAGTGCCCTCTATCCTTTGATAGGGGGAAATTTCATTGCAATAATAAACAGATCAACAAAGTTGAGTTTTTTGAGTTGACTTTATCAACTGTAAATATTAAGATTACAGTAATCTCCTTGAGGAGGATGCAAAAAGTGAATAGTGATTTTACAATAGCTGTGCATAGTTTGGTCTATTTAGCTTATCTACCAGATCATATGGCTAGCAGTGAGTCTATCGCAGAAAACGTTTGTACAAACTCGGCAAGGATTCGGAAAATGATGAGCTGCTTACGGAATAAAGGATTTGTTAAGACTAAAGAAGGTGTGGGCGGAGGTTATATTCTTGACTGTAACCCTGAAGAGGTGAGTTTGGCAGATATTTATATAACGGTCTCGCATGGAGCCTTGAAGCCAAAGTGGTGTACAGGTGATCCGGAGAAAAAATGTGTCATATCTTCCAATACCCAGGTAGTCATGGATCAAATCTTCGATGAAGCTGAGTTATATTTTGAAAAATATTTAGAAGATATTACTCTCAGCACTTTTTTGGAAAAAATTAAACAATGTCCGTGATATTGATTTAGTTTTTTCTTTTGCCTTTACTGTACATTTTATTTTTACAGTTAATAATTGATAACAATAGAATATAAAAGGGGTGTTAAAAATGGCCGGAAAAAATCAGTTAAATAATGGGGATTGGGTACAGGGAAGATCAAGAGATGGAGAACTTATCCATGGTTACATTGAAACGGTAAGCGCGAATCGAGAATTCGTTAAAGTGAATGTGGTGGAAAGTGACAATGAAAAAGCGGTAGGGAAATCGATTTCGATTCCGAGTAAATGGACTGAAAAGTTGCCTGATCTAGAAATCAGTAACGAAAGTCATCTTTTGGCATTAATTGATTTGGCTTTACTATCTAAGGATGAAACATGGTTTATGGAGTTATCCGGTAAATTGGAATCGATTAAAATCCATCCGAAAATAAATATCAGGAAATACGAGTTTCTTATCCCGGGAAATAGAATCGGGAAACTTGATTTAAATAGATGATGAGTCAAAACCATTTATACAAGGAGGACATGATCATGACAATTGAACATGTAACAGATGATAATTTTGCAAGTGAAATCAAGGAAGGTTTAGTACTGGTTGATTTTTGGGCACCGTGGTGCGGACCATGTAAAATGATTGCCCCAATGCTTAATGAAATAGATGTTGAAATGGGTGATCGGGTTAAGATCGTAAAACTGAATGTGGATGAAAATTCAGATACGACAAGCGAATATGGAGTGATGGGAATTCCAGCCCTTATTTTATTCAAAGATGGAGAAAAAGTAGATCAAGCAATTGGCTTACAGCCTAAAGAAGCCATTTCGGCATTCATTGCCAAACATGCATGATTAATATGTTTTAAACATGAGGTTGTGAGAATTTTAGGACTTATACCAACCAACACCTGTAAAGGGTTGGTAACAAAATGGAGGATTACTAAATGAATTCTAAATTTACACCATTATTTGAATCGTTCAATTTAGGAAAAGGGATAGAAGTAAAAAATCGATTGGTGATGGCGCCTTTGACAAATTTCTCTTCGAATCCTGACGGGACTGTAACCGATGCCGAAGTTAACTATTATGAACGTCGGTCTGGGGGGGTAGGCATGGTTATAACGGCTTGTACCTACGTGTCAGCAAATGGAAAAGGTTTCCACGGAGAATTTGGCGGTGATCAGGATGAAATGATTCCTAGTCTTAGCCGCTTAGCTTCAGCAATTAAAGCGAAAGGTGCTAAAGCAATCCTCCAAATTTTTCATGGCGGCCGCGAGGTTCCACCGGAATTAATCCCGAATGGCGATGTCGTCAGTGCAAGCAATATCCCATCGGAAGGCGAAGGTAAAACAGTACCTCGCCCACTTTCTGAAAAAGAAATTGAATCGATCATTCTAGACTTTGGTGAAGCAACTAGGCGTGCCATTGAAGCTGGTTTTGACGGTGTCGAAATTCACGGAGCAAATGGTTACTTGCTTCAGCAATTCTTTTCGCCCCATTCAAACCGTCGTGAAGACAAGTGGGGAGGGACCCTTGAAAAGCGCCTGACTTTTCCATTAGCGGTTGTGGATGCAGTGAAAAAGTCTGTTGCTGAACATGCAAATGATCCGTTCATCGTTGGTTATCGCTTTTCACCGGAGGAACCGGAAACACCGGGAATCACTATGGATGATACCCTTGCATTAATTGATGGATTAGTGAAAAAGGATCTGGATTATCTTCATGTTTCATTAATGGATTTTTGGTCAAAAGCAAGACGGGGAGCGGAGGTTGACCGACCTCGGATAGAAATTATAAAAGAACGTATCGGTGATCAAGTTCCTATCATCGGTGTTGGTTCCATCTATACAGCGGATGATGCAATCAAAGCACTGCAATCAGGGGTTCCGTTAATCGCATTAGGCCGTGAAATCATAATTGATCCTGAATGGGTACAAAAAGTGGAACAAGGCAGGGAAACTGAAATCGTGACAAAAATAAACAAGGATAATCAGCAGCAACTTGATATTCCAGACCCATTATGGCAAGCGATCATCCATTCTCCAGGCTGGTTTCCGGGGATTGAATAGGTAGGTCTCCATATTTAATAAAATTTAACGATACTATCTTGTCACAAGAATTCGATAGCACTGGAGAAAGTGAACAACAAAAAGAAGACCTAGTCATTATGTGAAGTGAACCCAAAAAGTTAGACACTTTATTTAATTAGGCAACCTTGAGGGCATGAACCCGGTAATCTACTGGGCT
>NZ_JBHZPF010000034.1:0-53592 GCF_042787975.1 Peribacillus sp. YIM B13482 | reverse complement strand
AATATATCATCGAAAACCGGAATATATCATCGAAAACCGGAATATATCATCGAAAACCGGAATATATCATCGAAAACCGGAATATATCATCGAAAACCGGAATATATCATCGAAAACCGGAATATATCATCGAAAACCGGAATATATCATCGAAAATCGGAATATATCATCGAAAACCGGAATATATCGACGAAAATCGGAATATATCATCGAAAATCGAAACTTACCAATCGTAATGACTCATAAGACTAAAGGCAGGATAAAATATATTTGACAAATCAGTGACTTGTAACTTATATTATTACATGTAAGTAATTCAGTTACAATTGAGAATTCAATTAAGGGTTCAAAAACGATATAGGAGGAATTTGAAAATGAAAATAGGTATTATTGGTGCGAGCGGAAAAGCTGGAAGTATGATTTTAAAAGAAGCATTGACTAGGGGGCATGAAGTTACGGCTATTGTCAGGGATCAAGCCAAAGTCCAAATTCAAGGAGCATCCGTACAGGAAAAAGACCTATTCGATCTGAAAGCTGAAGATATTAAAGCATTTGATGTGGTAGTGAATGCCTTTGGTGCTGCACCAGGGAAAGAACATCTGCATGTCGATGCAGGAAAAATCTTAATTGATGCCATGAAAGGGGCTCCTCAAACTAAACTGATCGTTGTTGGCGGAGCTGGAAGCCTTTTCGTTGACGAGGCGAAAACGATACGTGTACTGGAAACACCTGAATTCCCGAAAGAATACTTTGCAACAGCATCTAATCAATCCAAGAACCTTGAGGATTTAAATAATGCCACTGGAATCCAATGGACGTTCATCAGTCCTTCAGCCTTCTTTGATCCGCAAGGAAATAGAACAGGTGAGTATAAACTGGGGAAAGACAACCTTCTTGTAAACTCAAAAGGTGAAAGTTATGTAAGCTATGCCGATTTTGCCCTTGCAGTACTTGATGAAATAGAAAACCCGCAACACATCAATCAACGCTTTACGGTTGTTGCCGAAGCTGAATAATTTATTTGTAAGGTGATCCATTATAGTGGACATCAGCTCCTGTCTTAAGGGTAAGGAGGGGCTGATGTCCAAGATTACCGAATCCATCGCCATCCCCTGATTATTGCCTCCATTCAAATTCAATTGATTATCCATCCCTAACAAACCTTTTTATGTTGAAAATATTGACTGATATCCATTTATTGCTGATAATATAGCGAAGAAAGTCCTATGAATGGCTTTTTTTTTATTTCAGTGATAACTGTTAGTATTTAGCAGAACATCTAGATTTCCCAACAGGGAACCAGAAAGAAAGAAAGAAAGAAAGAAAGAAGGACAATGTGAAAATGGATTATAAATGTTCTTACCACTCATGGGTGAATTTCGAAGCCCTTGATGAGGAAATGAAGTCATTACTTAACAAGATGCAAGATGATGAAAAAAATATTGAAGATGCGTTTTATAAGAACTTGGAATTTGGCACAGGCGGTATGCGCGGGGAAATTGGGGCAGGTACCAATCGAATGAATCTTTATACAGTCCGCAAAGCAACATTGGGATTAGCCCATTATCTGCAATCGATGGGTGATGAAGCAAAGCGCAGAGGTGTCGCGATTGCCTACGATTCACGTTTTAAATCACCTGAATTTGCCTTGGAAGCAGCCAAGACCTTGGCTACTGAAGGGATCAAGGCTTATCTATTCGATGAGTTAAGACCAACGCCGGAGTTATCCTTTGCCGTTCGAGAACTGAATGCCTATGCTGGGATCGTTATCACTGCAAGTCATAATCCCCCTGAGTATAATGGCTATAAAGTGTACGGACCAGATGGTGCCCAGCTTCCTCCGGCTACTGCTGATAAGGTGATTGAATTCGTGAATGCGATTGAAAATGAACTTGCCATTTCGGTAAAAGATGAAGTGGCATTGAAAGCACAGGGCCTCATTGAGATTGTCGGAGAGGAAATCGATGCCGCTTATAATGAAAAGTTGCTTACTGTGCCCGAAAACAGAAATCTAAGCGAAGAAGTTGATGTGACAGTAGTATTCACACCACTTCATGGCACAGCAAATAAGTCGGTTAGGCGGGCTTTAAAAGATCTGGGATACGATAAGGTACATGTTGTTAAAGAGCAGGAATTGCCTGATCCCAATTTTTCGACAGTCAAATCACCGAACCCTGAAGAACATGCAGCATTTAAAATGGCCATTGAATTAGGAAATGAGGTATCGGCGGACCTGTTGATCGCAACAGATCCGGATGCAGATCGGCTCGGTATCGCCGTTAAAAATAAGAATGGCGAATATGTAGTGCTTACAGGTAACCAAACTGGTGCACTAATATTGGATTATCTTTTAAAAGAAAAGAAATCGAAACGCACTTTACCTCCCAATGGAGTTGTCTTAAAAACGATAGTGACTTCTGAAATAGGCCGCAGGATCGCAAATGAATATGGCTTAGGGACCATTGATGTATTAACGGGTTTTAAATTCATCGCTGAAAAGATCAACGAATATGAGAAAAGCGGTAAGCACACATTCTTATTCGGGTATGAAGAAAGTTATGGCTATCTAATCAAGGATTTTGCCCGTGATAAAGATGCGATCCAAGCTGCCGTTCTTGCGGTGGAAGTGTGTGCCTACTATAAAAAGCAGGGCATGGACCTATATGAAGGTTTGCTAAATATATTTGAAAAGTACGGATATTACCTGGAGGGACTCCAGTCATTGACCTTAAAGGGGATCGAAGGCGCTGGGCAGATTCAAGGGATACTGAATCAATTCCGTGAGGATCCTCCAAAGCAAATAGCCGGAAAAGCTGTAACTGTGCAGGAGGATTATCAAAGCGGCATGAAGCTGACGGTGGGCACCGATAAGGAAGAAGTCATTGATTTACCTAAATCAAATGTAATTAAGTACTTCCTTGAGGATGGCACATGGGTATGCTTACGGCCATCTGGGACAGAACCTAAAATCAAATTCTATTTCGGAATCCAAGGTGAAACGATGGAAGAAGCCGAGCTGAAGTTGAACCTAGTCATGAATGCTTTCATGGAAAAAATTAATGGGATGATCAATAGTACTAAATAAGTCAGTCTTTGGACCTGACAGCCGTATAATCAAGAAAATAAGGCCTTTTCCTGATATTCGTTCGGGAAAGGGCCATGTTTACTTTATCAGACGTTCCGTTCCAAGCTGGAGACGGTGAATAGTGTCAATTAGATGAAAGATTTACCCAATAAGTTTTAAATTATGAAGAAATTGGTATATAATAAATAGGATATAAAAAGTATTGAATATACAAACATTTTAACAAAAAACCAGACTATGTTACTATTAATATGGTGATTAAGAAAAAACTGTAAATTATATGGATTTAATTTTTAAAGTTGATATGGAGGAGTAACAAGAGTATGAAAAAAGTAAAAAAGGCTATAATTCCTGCAGCTGGATTGGGAACTAGATTTTTGCCTGCTACGAAGGCAATGCCAAAAGAAATGCTGCCAATAGTGGACAAACCAACTATTCAATATATTATAGAAGAAGCCGTGAAAGCGGGAATCGAAGATATTATCATTGTCACTGGAAAGAATAAACGTGCGATAGAAGATCATTTTGATAATGCATACGAACTAGAGAATAACTTGAGGGAAAAAGGGAAATTCGATTTATTGGAGAAGGTACAATACCCATCGAATTTAGCTAATATCCACTACATTAGGCAAAAAGAACCGAGAGGCCTTGGACATGCTGTTTGGTGTGCACGTAACTTTATTGGTGATGAGCCATTTGCAGTCCTTTTAGGCGATGACATCGTTCAAAGCGATGTGCCATCACTACGTCAATTAATCAACGAATATGATGCGACAGGTTCGTCCATCATTGGAGTGCAGCCAGTAAATGAGAATGAAACACATAGATACGGCATCATTGACCCGCTTACTCAAGAAGGCAGAAGATACGAAGTAAACCGATTCGTTGAAAAACCAGAACAAGGAACGGCACCATCCAATTTAGCCATCATGGGAAGATACATACTAACACCGGAAATATTTGATTTCTTAGCTAAGCAGGAAACAGGAGCTGGCGGTGAAATCCAGTTAACGGATGCTATCCAAAAACTGAATGAAATCCAAAAAGTCTTCGCTTACGATTTTGAAGGAAAACGTTATGATGTAGGAGTTGTTGATGGCTTTGTGAAAACGACAATTGAATTTGCCCTTCAACGTCCTGATTTAAGAGACGACATTATAAAAGAAATGGAAAATATCCTCAAGATGCATAAAGCAGGAATCAGATAGACCATTTTAAATAGAGAAAACACCTATGTGATACTATCCCCTTTAGGTAGAGAGTGTACTAAGACCAGTAACAATTTTGGATTGTACACGACTGCCTGGAGGGGATTATTATGGCTAAAAGGGCTAAAGTGTGCGATCCAGGGACGCCCAATTCTTAAGACGCGTGAGGTTTGTTGGGAGAACTTATAACGTAAAGAAGTCAGTTTAAAAAGAAAGGGTAAATATTATATGATTTTGGTCGTTGGCGGTGCAGGATATATTGGAAGTCATCTTGTAAAAGAGTTAGTGAATACAGAAGAGGTTGTCATTCTGGATAATCTCTCAACCGGTTTTCCTTCGCTGGTCGATTCGAAGGCCATCTTGGTAGAAGGTAATTTAGGGGACGAAGCGGTCTTGAATGAAATATTCCTTAAATATCCCATTAAAGCTGTAATGCACTTTGCTGCTAATAGCTTGGTTGGTGAGTCTGTCCAAGACCCTTATAAATACTATGATAATAATGTTGGTGCAACTCTTACATTAGTGAATACCATGCTCAAGCATGATGTTAGGAATTTCATTTTTTCATCAACGGCAGCTACTTACGGTATACCAAATGTGGATATGATTGATGAAGATCAGCCAACTGATCCGATTAATCCATATGGCCGCTCGAAATTGATGGTGGAGCAAATCTTAAGCGACTTTGCAAATGCATATGGACTCCACTATGTCGTTTTACGTTACTTTAATGCGGCTGGAGCACATGTGTCGGCAGAAATCGGTGAAAGTCATGATCCGGAAACACATCTGATTCCTATTATTTTACAGCATTTATTAGGTCAACGAGAGAAGATTTCCGTATTTGGTACAGACTATGACACGAAAGATGGCACCTGCATTCGTGATTATATTCATGTAACGGACTTAGCCAAAGCTCATATAATCGCGCTTCAAGCCCTATTGTCCGGGAAGAAGGATACGGCCATCTACAATCTTGGGAATGGAAAAGGATTTTCGGTTAAAGATGTAATCGACACTTGTGAAAAGGTCACAGGGGTGAAGCCGACCATAGAGTATGCAGACCGTCGCCCTGGAGATCCAGCCCGTCTGGTTGCTTCAGCTAATAAGATATATGAAGAACTTGGATGGAAAGCATCAATAGATTTGGAAGAGATTATTGAAAGTGCATGGAAATGGCATAAATCACAGATAGTTTAACAATTAAAAGTCGTTTCAGGCTGTAGACAAACTCGAAGAAAAGCGAGTTTGCCTGCAGTTTTTTTAGTTAAAAAACGTTCCATTTGATTTCGGCCGCCGACTGTATGCCAAGCCTCATCAAAGCACGCGTCTGTGGGATCTCGGCTAGCCAGTTATTCGACCTAACTCAAATTTTATTCGTCCGTTCACGAATTTTATTCGACCGTGCAACCCAGTTATTCGACCTAACTCAAATTTTATTCGTCCGTTAACGAATTTTTGCGACAATCTGAAACGACTTAATTAGAGGTCTTTCTTTGTTATTCTAAGCTTGAAGAGCTTTCTGTATTGACTTTTTCATCGCTTTTACAAAGTTCTGACGGGTTTCATCAGTTAATTCCAGCAAGGAAAGATAGGGATTTAAATCTTCCAGTTCAACCAATAAAAGTTCACCTTGCTCATTCCGGCATGCATCAACTCGTTGAATCCCCCAATCAAGATTATTCCATTCAATAAATTGCTGAGCAAAGGCTAAATCTTTTTCTGTAGGTGTGTATTCCTTTAATTCCCATCTTTTCTCTTTGTCTGGTGCATAAAGAGCATACTGAAATTCCTTATCGATAAAATAAAATGAAACCTCATACTCAAAGTTGATAAAAGGTTGTACCAATAGGTTCTTTGATTCTGAATCGATTTTATCCCCCAATTCATCTTTCGTGACAAATTCCAAACCGATGGAATCTGCACCATCTTTCGGCTTCACTATGTACAATGCTACATTAGGAAGTTTATTTAAAGAATCAAGGGTATCGATAGTTGGAATGACAGGAAATTGGGCATTCGTCAGTTCAATTAAGTATTCTTTCCCGTTCATATCAGCCTTTCCAATAAATGAATTGTAAGTTTTCAAACCAGTAGCCGCTCTATTGCGGAATGCTTGATACTTATCTTTAAAATTTGCTACTGGACCAGCATTTCGAAATACAATTAGGTCAAAGTCCTTTTCAAATGTTTCAGTGTCTTCAGGGTGACAAATGACCAATTGAAAATCTTCCCTAAGTTCCGAAGTAAGGAACAAATCCTCCTCATAATAATTTCTTCCTTTTGCTTCATAGTATAAATCTGTTACGAATAATAGTGTCTGCATTAGACCTTCACCTGCTTTGCCTTTATTTTCATTGATTTAACAGGATAAAAACAAAAAATCCCGTCTCATTAAGAGAGGAGATTCAGAACTCGCGGTACCACTCTTGTTTAATGGAATGCTTAGAAAGCACATTGCTGCCCTTTACAAACATAATTGTATGTTGTCCCTTATAACGGAGGAAACCGGTAAAGCTTACTAAAGGTTCGGCTTTACTTCTCAGAGATGATCTTCGGTTATTATCTGGACACTGGCTTTCAGCAAAGCACCAGCTCTCTTTGGAACAGAAACTATAACGTACTCTTTCTCTTCATGGAATGTTAAATAGATTAATTTGAGTTATTGTATAATAGTCAGAAAATAAAATCAATGGTTTTTACCAGCAAGGAAAACGGTTATTTCTCTTAATATAGGATGATTGTTACTTCCATACTTTAAATTCATGGATTTAAATTGAAAACGTAAAAACCCTGTGCTAAGACGTGTATTGTCTTAGCACAGGGTTCTTTAATCAATCATTCCCCCATGCTCATTCCTTTTAATACGACCGCAGTCAAAAACACGGTCACGCAAATGATTGAGGTGGATACAACAATCGCAATTGGTAAAGTCATTGGAAATCCCTCCTTTAGATGATGGTCACGCTGCTAAGATCAACCTTCGCACCATTTAAAAAGTTGTAAGTAAGTTTATCCATCGAAGCTCCAGTAAAGTCGATTTTCTTTAAATCGGACATCCGGAATTGAACATTGATGAGTGTGGCATCACGAAATGACGCCTTTTTCAATGAAGAACCCTCGAAAATGGTTTGGTTGAATGTTTCCCCATCAAATGTAAGACCAGATAAATTACAGCCTTTAAAATGGGTCTTATTATAAATGCTGTTCTTGAAAGTTACACCTTTTAAATTCGCGCTTTTAAATAAGGTGCTCGTTAAATTGACGTTTTCAAAGATGCATTTATTTAAGTTACTGCTTTTAAAAGTACTGTTCGTCAGGTCGGAATGGCTGAAATCAGAGCGGCTTAAATCGCAGGAATTGAATTTCCCGTCATGCACGGAAACCGAACGAAAGTCGGAATCCAATAAGCGATGTCTGGAATAGTCCATGTTTACCGCTTGCTCAAGCTCACTATAGTGAAGATTGAGTGAGTCCATGAGTTCTGATACTTCTCCAATTGAATCCACAGTCAGCTTATATGCTTCCTGCTCACTAGAGCCATTCTTTTTATGGTCATTGTATTTTTCGAGTAAGTTTTGCAGCAGTTCTTCTTCCAATTCATTTGCTGTTTTTGCATTTTTGTACGGTGCAAAAATGCCATGAACATGTGCATGCAGTTTTTCAATCACATTTCATCTTCCTTTCTTACAAGAGGCGTTCAAGTATTTGCTTGGCAAGTTCCCAATCATTTTTATTTTGCGTATATGTGTCTTCCCCGATGGGGGTGATTTTGTAATATTTCCTTCTTCCGCCTTGTGAAGCATCTCCCCAATAAGAGATGATGCATCCGTCCTTTTCTAGACGTTTTAAACTGGAATACATGGTCGCTTCCTTTAATTCATATTGCTCATTTGAACTCATATATATCAGTTTGCTGATTTCATAACCGTATTTATCGCCACTTTGCAGGAGTTTTAGAATCATCGTATCTACATGTCCGCGAAGCAGGTCAGAGGATAGCTGTCGTTGAACCAAATCCTCACCTCCTGTGGTATATCTTATAATGTATTACTATGACAGTCAAGGTAATTTATTAAAATGGTTGCAGGTGTAAGGTCTGTGTTTAAAAAGGTATGGCCTTTAGATTTGGAGGGTTGTTCTTTATGGAAAGAAATACAGGGAAACCTAATGTCGGACACGGCAGGAGCAAACTTATGATGATTTAAGGAAGAAAACCAATAGTGGGAACAGTTTTTTAGAGATATGGCATACCTGACCGTTATCGTGGAAGGAAACATCGCATTCTGAATGAACTTTACATATCCGCTTGGAAGGGATTTCATATGCTTTATAGAAGAAGTATGTAAGAGGCCGGGGAGGTATGGATGTTGAATAATTGGTGGAATAAAGTAATTTATAAGGTTTGGTCTCCAATATATGACAAAACCTTCAGTGCCCTCTTTTTAAAAGCCAGGAAAAGTATATTTGAAGAGATATCATTTCATGACAATGCAAAGGTTCTGTTTGTGGGCGTAGGAACGGGTGCCGATTTAGAGTTGATCAAGCACCTTGACCTTGAGATAACGGCGATAGACCTTTCGGCTGATATGCTAAAAAAGGCGATGGTTAAATATGGGGATAGATCGATCACTTTCCTGGAGATGGATGCACAGCATATGGAATTCGATAATGAATCGTTTGACTATATAGTTGGAAGTTTGGTCCTTTCCGTCGTACCTGATGCAAATGAATGTCTTCAGGAAATGATCAGGGTTTTAAAAGGCGAGGGTAAAATAATCATATTCGATAAGTTTATCTCTAAAGATGAACGGCTTTCATTACCCAAAAAGCTTCTGAGACCCATCATTAGATTTTTAGGTACAGATATTGGCTTGAGGTTTGAAGACTTGTTCAGTAGACATGAAAAAAATATGAAAATGGAAGAAGATCGATCGATCATGCTAAATGGAATGTATAGAAAGATAATTATCAGTAAACGGATAGAACGAGTAAAGACCTAAAAGGTGTGAAAATCATTCTGAAAAATGGAAGGGCTCAACGAAGTTTATTTTCTTCATCATGGTTTATAACCTTATATTTTTATAATGTTAATGAACTTACAGTACTCATATAGATTTGGTAATCTGAATGATTATTAATCATCGTTCATATACTCATCAATCATACCTTTTGTTTGTTTTGCCTTAGGTTGGCTTATTTTAAATAGATGTATAGAACAGAAAATTCCAATTAAGTCTTCCTTGGTTTTTCTAATCATCGTTATTACATCCTTTATGAGTATGCAAATGATTGGCCATGATTATATCTTTTCAATGCTTACTGCCATCAGTATTATTTTTAACCCTATTATTATTTTCTTGGAGATACGGAAGCTCTGTTATAGAGAGGTAGTTGTGGATTCTCTTAATCGGGTGGGATATTTTTTTCATCTAAGGGGGATTTATTTGTTTGTCAGTCTTGCCATTTTGATTGTTATAGTTATGGCTGCCAAAGTGATGGTAAAGAACAATAATATTGAGGAAGCTGGTGGAGGCATGTTTCAGAAGTGGATTGGGAGTCAATTGAAAAATCCGAAAGGACCTCTCTCCAAATGGGTGGGCAGGTATATGGAGAGAGGGAACCATACTATAAATGATTGGACAATTGGCTTATTGAATAGTAATGGAAACGAAAAAATTCTGGAAGTCGGAATGGGAAATGGCTCCACATTAACTAGATTGGCTCAAGTGAATATTCTTGGCAGAAATTATGGTGTCGATATTTCCGAAAAGATGGTCAAAGAAGCAATGAGGAGGAATAGGAAGTATCTGTACGATGGGGTGGTGGATATACAGGTAGCCAATATTGAAAGCTTACCTTTTAGAAATGACTTTTTTGATAAAGTATTCACCGTCCATACCATTTATTTTTGGGATGATATTGATCAAGGCATATGTGAAGCATACCGAGTGTTAAAACCGCATGGAATGTTATTTTTATCAATTATGGATAAAACTAATATGGAAATGATGGAGCAAACGAAGGACTTTAAACTGTATTCAATCCAGGAGATAGAAAGTAGCTTGGTACAATGCGGATTCAAGGACATCAGGATACATAATAGAGATGAGTTTTATTGTTTGGTAGCTAAAAAATAGGAACCTGTCCGTAATGTTGATAATGGGTTGTTTCTATCAAGGAGCGTAAGTATGGGAGCACCGTTGTCTATCATTTCTCGCCTTTCTAATGGATATTGAGCTGATCAACGGTTATTAAGTAATGTTGTATTATCAATCAGAAGGCAGTTTGAGTGCGACTTTGTTAGCTTTACGTCATATGTAACGATGCAGCTGTTACATGGCCGCCGGGCGAAATCGGTATAATTAAATTGTGGGATATAATGGGAAGAGGTGATGGTTTTGTCGGAGACGATTACAACCTATGAAGATCTATTGAACATGCTTGATTCGTTATTGCGTGAGCCAACTGCATTCTGGAATGGTTTTTATGAAGACCGGGAAAAGGGGGTTCCCTTTTTCGGAAATCTCCCTGATGAGAATTTGGTTCAATACTTTGATAGTGAGCTGCTTGGGTCTGGAAAGGTTCTTGAGCTTGGGTGCGGTCCTGGAAGAAATGCTATTTACCTAGCTCAAAAGGGCTGTTCTGTTGATGCGGTTGATCTTTCAAAGGAAGCCCTGGAATGGGGAAAAGAACGAGCGGCAGAAAAGAAAGTCCAAGTGAACTTCATTCAAAGGAATATATTTGAATTGGAAATTGAGGAAGGGCAATATGACTTCGTATATGATTCAGGTTGTTTTCATCATATCGCACCACATCGAAGGATCAATTATTTGGAGATGGTGAAAAAGGCGTTAAGGCCTAAGGGATTGTATTCGATTACTTGTTTTGTAGAAGGCGGCATATTAGGTGGTGCCGACATCTCGGATTGGGAGGTATATAGGCAAAGAAGTCTTAAAGGCGGATTAGGTTTTACTGAAGAAAAACTTAGAATGATTTTCAAGGAATTTGAAGTGGTGGAAATACGTAAAATGAGGAAAAAGGAAGAATCTGATGAAACCTTTGGGGTGCAAGGTTTATGGACGGCTTTATTTATGAAAAAGTAATGATCATTAGATGGGCGAAATGGTGATCGGATGGTTTAAAGGTTATGGATAGTGCGGCTCAATGCCACTAAACGGAGGAACTGGGAGCAGGTCCTTTTTTCACGTGAAAAGAAAATGGTTTGGATGAAGGTTAAATTGTTAACAAAAAATAAAAATGGCAAACTATAACAATAAAATGACCAGAATAATAGATGGATGTTTTTAAGAATCCTTTTTTAAAAAATCGGCAGTTGTATGGTTTCAAAAATAGCTGGGAAGGTAAATGGAAAGAGGGGACCATTGGGGGGATCTTCGATGCTTCCTTTGTTGATTGAATCGTTAACTTTCAATACCCTTACAATGCTGATTTCAGTCTTCCAGTAGCGATGATTTATCGATTGCTGAGACCAATTGGGATGATAAAAAAATAAATAGGTGGGGAATTTATGCACAGAAATAAAGAACTATATTCATTTTTATTAGGTGTTGCAGCACAATTGACTGAGGATTGGTACGCAACATTGAATAAAAATGATAAGGCGGGGGTTTATAGCTCACCTGATCCCGAAGTAATTAAAAAGCTTAAGCAACAAAATAATGAATTCCATTTACGTTTCTTTCAGGTCTTTGATACAGAGGAAAGGGAATACTTTGAGCATCTTGGTGAGTGGATTGAAGATATCGGTCAGGATGAGCAGCATTTAAACACACCCATCTATTTTATATTGAGGGAGTTCTTTCGAACGCAAGAGCAATACTTGGGTTATATTGATCAATTCGTGGCATTGCATGGAGATCAACATACACAGGAGGAAATAAACTCCTGGTACCGGATAGTGGTCAAGGTGCTCAGTGAAGTGATGGAGCGGTTTACGGAAGCGAATCATAGATATGCCAATAAAATTATGAAAGCCCAGCAGGCAACGATCGATGAATTGAGCTCGCCTATCATTTCCCTTAAAGATAACACGGCGTTGCTTCCCCTGATCGGTGATATTGACACGGCGAGAGGCATGTCCTTGCTTGAAAACACATTACAAAAATGCGCTGAAAAAAATGTCACCAGGCTTTTCATTGACCTATCGGGAGTCCATGCAATAGATAGTGTATCCGCCCACCAACTGTCACAATTGATTGAATCCTTAACTTTGATTGGAATCCGGACAACCCTTTCAGGACTTCGGCCGGAAATAGCCAAGACTGCTGTTAAGCTTCAACTGCCTTTTGATAAAGTGATGATAAAATCCACTCTTGCCCAAGCCATCAATACCATTAAATAATACATACGTATTCATGGCAGGGGAATGTTCGTTTTAGTGAAAAAAGTATAAAATCCATTCAAGAAGACCGCCATAAAGCGGCCTTCTTGAATGGGTAAACATAAAAATGAAACCGCTACAGAAAAGGGAGGTGGAACTATGGAAAGGCATATGACATTTGATGATGATGCGGGTATGGGCTATATCTATTTAGCCGAACCATTGAAGCACACCATTACAAAAACGGACGAGCTCCCGCTTAACGAGGATATCATTCTGGATTTCGGCAAAGGCATTCCAATCATAGGAATTGAATTGGAAGGTAAAACAGCCTTGAAAATTAAAGGTCTGGCTGATGAGATGCCTACATTCACAATAGGAATTACAGCTGATGGTGAAAGCTATTATTCCTTAAGATTGAATGATGTACTTGTAAAACGGTCAGTTACTCATCCTGATGCCAAGAAATTAGTGTTTCTCTTTTCAGATCCTGACTGCAGGGAATTTATAGGAATCGATATATATGACACGAAGTCCTATGATGAATCATTCTTAATCGGCTGATTTTAGTTCATCTTCATACAGCCAGAACCGGAAACGAGAAGGGGATCCATTATTCAATATTTGCAAAGACGGCTAGATCTTCTTTATTGCCAACTACTAAAAGCATATCTTTTTCATGGATATCCTGATCGGGTGATGGTGCTATGATAATTTCCCCATTACTCACGATGGCAATGACGCTGATATTATATTTTGCGCGTAAATCCAGCTCCCTGAGGCTTTTTCCCTTCATGCTCATGGGGACTATGATTTCCTCGATATTGTATTCTTTAGAGAGTTCAATATAGTTCAGCATGTTAGGGGACAGAAGCTGGTTCGCGACCCGTTCCCCCATATCCCTCTCAGGATAGATGACCCAGTCGGCTCCAACTTTAGTGAGCACCTGACCATGATTTTTATTAAGGGCCTTGGCAATCACCTTTTTGACCCCAAGCTCTTTTAAAAGCAAGGTAGTTAAAATGCTTGATTGCATATCAATTCCGATGGCTACGATGACACAATCGAAGTTGCGGATTCCAATGGATTTCAATGTCTCTTCTTCAGTCGTATCCGCAATGACTGCATGGGTAACGCTCAGTTCCGCATTCTCGACTCTTTCCCCGCTGATATCAATACCCAATACCTCTTGGCCAGCCGAATATAATCTATGGGCCACACTGGTTCCGAATCTGCCTAAACCAATCACGGCATATTGTCTTTTTCCCATCTTTTACACTCCTTCATTTATGTTTAACCAATCATGATTTTCCCTTTTGGACGTCGGAACGGATCTGGTTTGCGCCTCATAGCGATGGCGAAGGCCAAAGTCAAAGGACCCACACGGCCTGCAAACATCGTGAAAATGATGAGCATCCGGCCAACCGGTGATAATTCGGGGGTCAAACCCATTGAAAGTCCCACGGTGGCAAATGCTGAAGTGGCTTCAAATAAAATCATCAAGAAGTCACTTCCGCTTTCAGTGATGGTCAGCAGAATGGAAATGATTGAAACCATGAATACGCCAATGAATGTAACGGATAATGCTTTAAAGATCGTTTCACTCACAATGCGGTGCCGGAATAATACCACATCACCCTTTCCTTTAATCTGTGACCAGACCGTTCCGATAAGCGTCGCAAATGTGGTTGTTTTAATCCCGCCGCCAGTCGATCCGGGTGAAGCCCCAACGAACATCAAGAAAATGATGAGCAGTATTGTGGGTTGAGTCAAATCAGGGATATTCAGCGTATTGGAGCCGGCCGTCCTTGGTGAAACCGATTGAAATAGAGACGATAACGTTTTACCCATGAAAGATAAAGGCTGCAATGTCTTGGCATTACCGAACTCGAATAAAAAGATTAAAATTGCGCCGGCGATTGTAAGTGTCAGGCTAGTCATCAGAACAACCTTCGTATGTAAAGATAAACGATGGGTATCACGATATTCGTATAGTTCATTCATCACGATAAAACCTATTCCGCCAAACGTGATCAGGAAGGCGACCGTAAGGGTTACGAATGGATCCGATACATAAGGGGTCAAACTCTTGAATTCTCCCATTAAATCAAAACCGGCATTATTGAAATTCGATATGGAATGAAAAACCCCGTAATAGATCGCTTTGCCGATTGGCATGTCAAAAGAAAAGCGAATCGATAAGATAAGGGCACCCAAGCCTTCAATGATGGCCGTGAAAATTAAAAGCCGTTTTACTAACTTGACTATACCTGCCATGGAAAGATTATTTAAGGACTCCTGCAAGAGTAACCTGCCTTTTAAAGAAATCCTTTTGCCTAAAAGGAAAAAGAAAAACGTCGCAAATGACATGAATCCTAAGCCGCCTATCTGAATCAGTGTTAAGATGACCAATTCACCAAAAGTGGTGAAGGTCGTTCCCGTATCCACTACGACTAGTCCTGTTACACATGTAGCGGAGGTTGAGGTGAATAAAGCATCCAGAAAAGCAAGGCCGTTCCCATTTTCAGTGGAAATCGGCAGGGTCAGCAAATAGGCCCCAATAAGTATCAGGGTGGCAAAGCCGAGTACAAGGATTTTTGGCGGATCCAATAAATTTTTTGCTTTTATCAATTGATCATCCCTACCTAAAAATGACATGTGTAAAACTGTATGAATATCTTAACCATCAATCCTTTTATCAAATCCTTTTTTAGCATAATAAAAAGACCTGCGTAATCATCGAACAGCTATTTTGTCACAAAAAGCGTGCAAAAAAAAGCTCCCGAAATAGGCGGTCTTATGACCTCCTTCGCTTTAGCCGACGAAGTTAGCTGACGGGTAGGATGGCGAAAGAGCTGATCTCATCCCTTCTGCATGGCAGAATTAACCCCAAATGATTGGGTCCTCCGTACTCAATTCCTTTGAGTTTTGGCCGAAATGTATTAAATTGATAAACGTATTCTACTCCCAACATTTAGCAGTTGTAAACCCCTAAATTGTAAAAAAATATTTCTTTAATAAAACTGAAAATTTACGTTTTATTTACATTGATAAAACGTATTGACAAATATTAGTTAGCACATTATGATAGGTTCGATTAATCCGATTATGATAACAGTTTCGGTGTACTTGATTCAACACTTTCTAGCTGAACAGGTCATTGCCAATCAATGTTATTAATATATATAAATTATTTTTCTTTTGAAAAGCATAAAGAAAAAGTCATTGCATTCGTATTTAAAGGTTTCAGACATTTTATAAAAAAGGCGGGCAATTATGGAGAAGACGTTCAATAGATATGTTATTAACGCTACAGGCAAGGGTGGCCAGACATATTTAACACAATGCCAGGATAAAGATGCACTAAGGAAATGGATAGCCGATCATGAGGACCAAATCATAATGAATGAGTTAAGGATAACGGATAAGAAAAAGAATCCGTTTTTAAAATTGTTTTCCCTAAAGTAAATCAACTGAATCCAAACATTCATTTAACGGTATTCAATTATGTCATTCCTGTGTCTTATTCGGGAACGCTGAGCGAAAAATTCCTATCTTGTTTTGCTTTCAAACTCATTTAATTTTGAATGAGTTTTTTTGTTTTGAAAATTATGCTTATTTATTTCTTATTCAGCTGCATGGTGGTGATGGAAACGGCCATCGATTCCCAAGAAGCAGCGTTTGCCAAGGCCATACTCCTTTTGTCGGACAGCGATTACGGATTCCTTGTAAGCATCGCCGGAGCAGGTATCATTGCGGGTGCTATAGTCAATGCCGTATTCATCAGTAAAGTGCAAATCTCGTACATGATTGGTCTTGGATCTTTGTTTGTCTCGATAGGTTATATGGTCTATGCCTTTTCGAATTCCTTTTCAATGGCCGCCATCGGTTTTTTCATCATTGCCCTTTCATTGGCGTTTGCCAACACAGGCTTTCAAACCTTTTATCAAAATAATATTCCCGTGGAAATCATGGGCAGGGTCGGAAGTGTTTTTGGCTTGTTAGAAGCTTTATTGATCATCATCACTACCGTAATTGTTGGTGTTTCAGTTCAGTTCATTTCGATTCGGTTCGTGGTGATTTCAGGTTCAATGATCATGCTTGCTATATCCATTTTATTGTCCATGCTTAGTATGAAGGCCTCGAAGAGCAGGTATTATCAGGTTGGAAGGGGAGAGGTCAAAGCGGGGGAAAAGATGTAAGTTTAAAGGGGGATTATCCCATTTTATTATCCTAAAGGCATGTAAATGGAACATGCCTTTATAAAAATTCATTGAATGAATGTCCGTAATTGGCTGATGAAGTTCAGGATTTGAAAATGAATTTTCGCCATTTCTTCCGCCGTTTGCTCTTCGCAATTCTCCAGCCACTCCTGTATAACGCCTAAAATCGCAGATGTCATGAAGGCGTGCATATACATGCGGAATGCTTCATCTTTAGCTGCTGGATGCTGGCTGATCAAACGCTCCAATAGTACTTCACCGAACACAAGCTTTATTTTTTTTGCAAAAGAAGGATCTCCCTTATCTCCAAGAATGGCCCTTAATGCGTGCGCATGTTCACTGATGAATTGAAAAATTGCTACGAAAGGCGGGTAAAGTTGTTGTTGATGGAGGGCCAAAAAAGCCTCTTTCGGCAAAATGGCAGTAATTCGAGTTTGAAGTTCATTTAACAATTCCTGCTGTAAGTGATCCATCAATTCATATTTATCTGTGTAATGCAAATAGAATGTGCCCCGATTAATGTTGGCGCGCTCTGCAATTTTCTTCACTGAGACATGTGGGAACCCCTCTGTTTCAACGAGTGCAATAAAATGATGTTGTATCTGCTTTTTCTTCTTCTGTACCATATCCTCATGAAATTCCGCCATTGAATGTCTCCTCACTAAACATTTTTCGAAATGTGTTGATTGTATTAGACTAAAAGCTACCTTAGAATGATGATACACTCAACACCGTGTTAATTAAAGAGGGAGGATGTGTGTACAATGAAAAATGCGATTTCTATTGAAGGAATTGCTAAGGGTTTTCATCATAAAAAGGTCATTCAGCCATTGAGCCTGAATATTGAAAAAAGTGGAATTTTTGGCTTGTTAGGTCCATCCGGATGCGGAAAGACGACCTTGATTAAAATGATTGTCGGATTGATTAAGCCCGATGCTGGTAAAGTCACGGTTCTGGATCATGAAGTGCCAAATGAAGCACTGTTAATGGATGTCGGCTATATGGCACAATCCGATGCTTTATATACAGATCTGACGGGGGCTGAAAACCTCGAGTTTTTTGCGAAGCTATACCGTTTTTCGAAAAAGGAACGAAGGGAACGGATTCAATATGCAGCTGAAATCGTACAGTTGACGAGTGACTTGAACGTTCGGGTTGCGTATTATTCCGGGGGGATGAAACGCCGTCTGTCACTGGCGGTTGCACTCATCCAAAATCCGGAGATTCTCATTTTGGATGAACCGACAGTGGGAATGGACCCTTTGCTGAAACGATCCATTTGGCGAGAACTTGAGCGTTTAAGAAATGAAGATCATAAGACGATCATCATCACGACGCATGTGATGGATGAGGCGGAACGATGCGATAAACTGGCGATGCTGCGTGAGGGTGAAATCATCGCATCAGGAACCCCGGCGGCTTTAAAAACACAATATGCAGCGGAAACGCTTGATGATGTTTTTTTAAGGATTGGAGGTGGCCTAAAATGAGAATTGCCTCTCTTGTTACGCGGATTACACAGCAGATGCGCCGGGATCGAAGGACGCTCGCTTTATTTTTCCTCGCTCCATTGCTCATTTTAACGCTCATGTATTTTATTTTCGATACAGAAGCGAGTGATTTGAAAATCGTTGTTACAGGCAGTAATGAAGCTATGGTTAAAGCATTGAAACAAGCGGATTTTCAAGTAACGGCTGCTGAGGAATTTTCACAGGGGAAAATGATTGAAAATGATACAGATGGCTGGCTGCAGGTTGAAAATGGCAAGATAAAACTGACACTATTGAACGACGAACCGAACCGTGCAAAGGCCGTTCAAATGCAAATGATGCAAGGGCTGCAAGGGAATGGAAAAAATACACCCTCAATTGAGAAGCAATATGTATACGGGGATGCCAAAACAAAGGGTTTTGATACGTTCAGTCCGATGCTCGTCAGCTTTTTCGTGTTCTTCTTTGTATTTTTAATAGCAGGGATTGCACTTTTGAAGGAGCGAACAAGTGGTACGTTGGAACGGTTGCTTGCTACACCGATTAAACGATACGAAATCGTAGCGGGGTATGTAATCGGATATGGCATATTTGCGCTCGTTCAAACCTTAATTGTCGTACTATATGCTGTAAATGTGTTGGATATCGTCCTTGTTGGCTCCATTTGGCTCGTTTTATTAACGAATATACTCGTCGCGCTTGTTGCATTATCGCTTGGTACATTACTATCGAGTTTCGCAACATCTGAATTCCAAATGGTACAATTCATTCCGTTGGTCATCGTGCCGCAAGTCTTCTTCACAGGGATTTTCCCATTGGATGGCATGGCAGACTGGCTGCAAAAAATCGGCAAGGTCATGCCGCTCTATTACGCATCGGATGCCATGAACGGGATTATGTACAAAGGTTTCACTTTCAATGAGGTTTTAATGGATTTACTCATACTCCTGGCATTTTCCGTCGTTTTTATAACCATCAATATTATAAGTTTAAAAAAATACCGTGCACTATAAAATGAACATCAATAAACAAAAAAGCCGGATTCCTGGAAAGTGAGGAACCGGCTTTTTTTGTTCTGCCGGATGAAGGTCTAATTATCAAACACAACGGACGAATTATCCGGATGAAGGACGAATTATCCTTCGTTTCGGTTGATTTATTCGAAAGAACTTCCCCTTGACGAACATACCGGCAGTTTTCAAAATGACAGGTGTATGTAGTTTGTTGACGGCCTGTTAAAGATGTCCTAGGATATAATGATATGCATTGATTTGGAGAGAAATAGAAGGGGGAGTTACATGTCTCGAAAATCCGCCATGCTTTCCCTTTTGCTGTCGCAAGCCCTGTTTTTGTGCGGTTTACCTCTTTTCCTTCAGCTTCTATTATATTTGAATCCTTTGGTGATCATGGTTGTTTGGTTTTGTATACTTCTTATCGTTTCGTTTGCGGTTCTTTATTTTCGAGGTGAAACGGTGATGATTCCGCGCCTTTTGTGGCAGGCAGCCTTGATTTGCTACAGTTTATCATTACTGGTTTTGCTGTTCTTTCGACCAGAAGGGCAGGTATATTCGTATAATTTGATTCCTTTTTCTACGATACTTTCTTATTTATCGAACGAAATGAACGGGCTTGTGTCATTTTATAACCTTAGCGCCAATGTGGGTCTGTTCATTCCATTCGGGCTGTATTTGTTGTCCAGGGATGGGAAAGAGCCATCTGCTTTAAGGAAATTTCTTTATCCATTCATAACGATCTCAGGTATTGAAATCTGTCAGCTCGTTTTTCGGCGCGGAAGTTTGGATATCGATGACCTGATACTGAATATGATGGGTGTTTATCTGGGGTACGTACTGTATCCTTTGTTCACGAGTGTGGTAGTGTTCCGTTCTGGAAAAAGTAAAAGGGTGCAGAGGCATTACAAATAAGTAAATCTCACTTCAAGGGTAAAATGCTGAACAAATTAACTTGGGGCCTGAAAGGGAATGCGGTTCCTCGCCAAGATTATAAATAACTATGATACTCAATAGATTTGGAGACATCCTATCGTTAAACGATTTGATGTCTCTTTTTTTGGTTTGAAATAAGGAACGGCTTAGGATTGAACATGCCTGTTCCAAAAGAAACTGAGGTTTCTTTACAATCGTTATAAAATAAACTATTGTAAAGAAAACCTAACATTTAGTCTAAATTATTGTTCGAAATCATTATGTATAGAGGAAGGTATAGGGAAATATGGGTGTAAAGTATAGAATGGTCGTAGAACAAATGGAGAAAGAAATATTAGAAGGAACATATACATTAAATACTAAGTTACCTACTGAAGAAGAGTTGATGAAGAAGTTCGATGTCAGCAGGAATACCATAAGAAAAGCAATCAATATATTGGCTGAACAGGGTTATATTTATCAAGTTCAAGGAAGCGGCATATTCCTAAGGGAATTTTCCCGACCTGGCTGTATTTCGATGAAGAATATGAATGGCTTAACGAAACAGTTTGAAAAGGATGAAATGACAAGTGAAGTGTTGAAGTTAGATTTAATAGAAGCTGATGAAAAATTGGCCGAAAAAATGAAATGTAATCTGAAAACCAAAATCTATAACCTCAAACGGGTTAGATGCTTAAATGGTGTACCCATTGTAATAGAAGAGTCCTTTTTCAATAAAGACATCATCCCCATCATAAATAAAGAAATCGCAAATGGTTCCATTTATGAATATATAGTCGAGGATTTGAAGTTGAATATTGGTTTTGCAGATAAAATCATTTCGTGTGAGAAACTAAATGATGATGATGCAAAGCTTTTGGACTTGCAACCAGGAGATCCGACTTTAGTTGTTGAAAATACGGTATTTTTAAAAGCAGGAGTCGTTTTTGATTTTTCGATTGAGAAATATAATTATACTTCCGCAAAACTATTAACATTGACGAATTAAAATGCTTTGAAAAAAGAGCGACTGCATTTAATTAGCAATCGCTCTTATTATTTATTTTACCTGGTGAAAGTATTTTTCAGCAGTATAAATGGCCAACTCCATGTTCACTCAGGTAGTCAATTTCTTGAACTTCTTTTATTTCACCTAAACTAAAAACATGAAGACCGCCCCCTATTTTTTCACCGTCGTCATCGAGTAATTCATATATCCTTGCCCCATTCGTTTGATATTATTTTTAAGTGGTCGCTGTCATTCGCATCCATTACTACGGACGAAACGTTAACCATATTTGAGATTGGTCGTTCACTAAGTATGAAAGGTTGCCCTTATGATAACGCTGTTGCGGAAGCGACATTTAAAATCATTAAGAGGGTCATGGAACGATGGTGGCGGGTATCATTCAACTTGGTGATATTTACAAAATTCCGGGTATTCCTCTTTTTATCATCAGAGAAACTGCTATTCTTATCTGTCTCTCTTCCATTTAATTTTTTTATCCGCAAAGAATTCTTGTAAAAGTTCTGCAAACTTGATATTGTGAAAGTGCCATTTATATCCAATTTGGTAAAAAAACTAGGGTAAGAGGGCAATGAATTATGAAGGTAGCCCCCTATTTTGGTGACACTTTTCGCAGATAAAGTAAAAATTAAGAACCTGCAAATTGAAATATTTATCTAGTGCTTTGTCATATATGAATTCATAGGAGGAATATTAAATGTTTCCTAATTTAGAAACAGACAGACTCATTTTGAGAGAAATAACTCATGAGGATGCAGATGCCATTTTTTCTTGTTTTTCTAACGCTAACCTCATACGTTTTTATGGTCAAGACAAATTAGAGAGCGTCGAACAAGCTAGCGGATTTGTAGATTTTTTTTCTAAAAGTTTAAAGGAAAAAAGAGGAATAAGGTGGGGGATCGAAAGAAAAGGAGAAAAAGGGTTAATAGGAACAATTGGATTTAATGCTTGGTCTCCTAAACATAAACGGGCGGAAATAGGTTACGAAATTCATCCTGACCATTGGAAAAAGGGATATATGACTGAAGCAGTCTCGAAAATTCTTTTATACGGCTCGGAAACTCTAGGATTAACGAGAATTGGTGCTGTAGTTTTTATTGAAAATGTACCGTCAAACAATTTACTTAAGAAAATGGGATTTCAACAAGAAGGAGTCCTAAAAAACTATATGTATCAAAATGGTGAAGTATATGATACAAATGTTTATTCTTTTCTTCCTAAAAAATAATGTATGTAAGAAAGACACGTAATCATCATAATAAGGTTTTATGCAGAACATGACTGAGGAGTTAAAATACCACAGTCATGTGTTTTTTTATTGTTAATGTTGAATGAACAAACAATGCAGGCTCGTTATGTAGTCGGCTTACATTGTAAGATATTTAATTATTTTGGAAGTCTACTGTCTTGCATGAGAAAAGAAAAAATTTTAGATGCATCTAAGAAACTAATAGATTCAGGAAATTTATCATGAAGGGCACAAGCTGCTAGCTTATAATTTTCTTGAAAATCAAACATTTTCACATGAAATCTGGTGTCATTCAATGTGCTTTCTTCAAAATGGATCGACGTTACTTGTTGGTTTTGACGGGCGTAAAAGCTGTTTAATGGAATACTTAAACCTTTTCCAATATTTTTTATGACACTTTCTTTTATTGTCCAGAGTTTGTAAAAATAATCCTTTTTACTAGTTGTTTCCGTCATTTCTCGACTTTCAAAAGAGTGAAAAAATGAAATTAAAGCTTCATAGTCTATATCTGTCATTAGTTCAATATCTATACCCACTCGTTTAGTATCGACAATGCAAACAACCCAACTGCCAGAGTGTGAGACGTTAAAATGGAAAGCTGCTTCGTTACAATATGGTTTGCCATATTCATTTCGCAGTATCACAAGGGGGATGGAAGCCTCTTTCTGGTTCTGGAGATAGATATAGTGAATTAATAATTCACCGACTACAGTTCTAACACTATCTTTATAGTGTTTAAAATTTTTTGCTTTCCTTATGGTTGGTTTTGATAAAATGTGATTATATGTTGTGTATTCAAAATTAAATTCATTAATACCCTCAATGTTAACTGCGTAAATTTCCATTTTGAATTTCTCCCTTTACTAACAAAACTAGATTTTTTCAGTTTCTGCATTTTCATCTAACAAAGCGATATGCAGCTTTTCCTTATTATCTATTTCTTATGTATCATAACTTCTTTTTTGGTTTACATCCTATTATTATGAATGCCTTAAGTAATAGCATGTTTCGTTTTCTTGAAAAAATTGTATAATTTCATCTTAATCTATAACTGTAAGGTTTCAAACTAAAAAAGAGAGAAAAGTGTTAATACATAGAGTAACTTCGGCTAAGGTTGCTGACTCCAATAGGTAAACTATTCCAAGTATGATTTAATATAATTATAACTAACAGTTTGCTTTTTGTGGAAATGCATGACGGGCAATACTATTTAAGGAGGCATTTTTTCATGGAATTAACGATTATTAATACGTTTACAGATCAACCTTTTAAAGGGAACCCTGCTGCTGTCTGTCTTCTTAGCGGGGTAAAGGACAGTGAGTGGATGCAACGAATAGCTAAAGAGGTTAATTTACCTGTTACGGCGTTTATTCATCTTCATAATGATGAATGGCAGCTGCGTTGGTTCACACCTTCGATTGAAATCCCGATTTGTGGACATGGGACGTTGGCAAGCTCTTTCTTTTTGTGGGAGAAAGGATACGTACCAAGGAATGAAGCAATTGTCTATCAGACAAAAAGCGGGCTTCTCACTGCCAAATTCTTGGATGGGATGGTTCAATTGGAATTTCCGTCATTAATGGAGCAGGAGACCGCTGCCCCGGATTTACTGATAAAGGCTTTGGGCGTTGTGCCTACGTATGTTGGTCAAAACAAATGGGATTATCTAGTCGAAGTTCAATCAGAGGAAATCGTAAGGAACTTAAAACCAGATATCGATTTGATTGCCCAATTACCGACTCGGGGTGTCATTGTAACGAGTCGATCGAATCTCAATGAATATGATTTCGTCTCTCGTTTCTTTTCCCCTGCCCAAGGCCTTGACGAAGATTATGTTACGGGCTCTGCCCATTGTTGTCTGGGGCCATATTGGGAAAGCAAGCTGGATAAAAATATCTGTATTGCCTATCAGGCATCGGAAAGAGGAGGGCTAGTCAAGGTTGAAGTAGCGGAGGACACAGTTAAACTTTCTGGCCATGCCGTGACAGTATTCGAAGGGAACTTGACTATTTAACGCTTGGTCACGGATGAAAATCATTTTAAACGTGAGGTCAAGCTCAGAGGGTCAATATTCTTTGAATCTATGAAAAATACGGACACTGCAAAATGATAAACGAGCCGGAGCAAGGATTCTGTTCCGCTCGTTTTTAAAATGGGCCATGTGTTACCTTGCGAATCGCCGGGCGGCTGCCACGCATAGTACAACGGCAATATTCACAGCTACGAGTGCCGGACTGACTTTCTCATTTAGAATCATAGCAGCAAGGAGCAGCCCAAAAAAAGGTTGAAGAAGCTGTAGCTGTCCAACCGCTGCAATACCGCCCTGGGCGAGACCGCGGTACCAGAACACGAAGCCGATGAGCATGCTGAATAAAGACACATAAGCAAGGCTGAAGAGAGCAGGATCACCGATGTTCGCCCACGAGTCCGGCGTATAATAGAACGAGAGTGGCAGCATAAGGGGAAGCGATAGAACGAGAGCCCAAGAGATCACCTGCCAATTCCCAAGCTTGCGTGAGAGCCGAGCTCCTTCTGCATAACCGAGACCACATACGATGATGGAAGCCAGCATGAATGCGTCACCGATCGGCGATGATTCCCCATTTTGGATTAGGGCAAAACCTGCGACCAGGAAGCTGCCTGCAGCTGAAAAGATCCAGAAGGAGGGTCGAGGCCGTTCACCCCCCCGAAGTACCCCAAAGATCGCCGTCGAGAGCGGAAGAAGCCCAATGAAGATAATGGCATGAGCAGACGTGACATATTGCAGGGCCAAGGCTGTCAGCAGCGGGAAACCAACAACCACGCCAAATGCTACCACCAATAAAGGAACGATATCGCTTCTGACAGGACGTTGCTGCCGGAAGATGAAAAGGAGAGCGCCAGCCAATACGCCAGCTATCGCAGCGCGGCAGACGGTGAGGAATAACGGATCGAAATCCGCTACAGCCAATCGTGTCGCAGGTAGCGAGCCGCTAAAAATCAGTACGCCAAGAAAACCATTCATCCAACCATTTGCTGCTTTGTTCATTACAATCACTCCAAATCATGTTTCTTCTTGATTAAACTACTTTAAATGACTAAATCAATTTTTTATCTAGCTCCTCTTATTAACCCTTTCATAATGGATTACAATGACTATAAACTTACATTGACCTTTAATAAACAGCCAGTTTCCTTAAATAAAACCATGCCAGTTTGGAGGAATCATATAAATGGATATCACGTTTTTTTTAAATCGAAATCTAGACATTCCACTTTATCAACAGCTCTATCAGCTCTTCAAAAAAAATATGCATGAGGGCCGTATTCAAAAAGGAATGAAACTCCCTTCAAAAAGGTTGCTCGCCACTCAGCTTTCAATTAGCCAAACGACTGTAGAACGGGCTTACGAACAGCTTGCTGCTGAAGGCTACATTTTGAGCAAGCCGAGAAGCGGCTGGTTTGCTGATTATAATGATTCTGATTTTATCCTTGTTAAAATGCCAAGCACCTCATCCATTAATCCAAAAACAGAAGAGAATGAACAATCGATTGATTTTCATTATGGCAATGTGGATTCTGCCCACTTCCCTTTTTCCGCTTGGCGAAAAAGCATGGTCAGTAGTTTAGATCAATATGGTCAACAGCTTTATCGGCCAGGGAATGTTTTAGGAGAACTTGAGCTGAGAACACTCATTGCAGAATACTTGTATCAATCGCGCGGCGTCAATTGTCAACCTGAACAGGTCATCTTAGGGGCTGGGAACCCTGTTCTGATGCAGATCTTGTGCCAAGTCTTCGGCCCGAATATTTCCATAGGGTATGAAGATCCGGGTTTTCCGAGAACGAGAAAGATTTTTGAAGTCAATCATATGAAGATTCTTCCCATACCAGTCGATGATGAAGGAATCTGTATCCAAGAAATCCGAAAAGAGAAGCCGAGCCTTGTGTATGTAACGCCATCTCATCAATTTCCACTCGGAACAATTATGACGATTAACAGAAGAATGCAGCTGCTTAAATGGGCGGCAGAAAATCAATCATTTGTCATCGAGGACGATTATGACGGCGAATTCAGATACAGCGGACAGCCGATCCCCTCCTTGCAAGGTCTTGACCAGCATGACCGTGTCATTTATATGGGCACTTTCTCTAAATCTCTTCTCCCTTCAATGCGTATCAGCTATATGATTCTTCCGTTACCTCTTTTAGAAAAAGGCAGTGAAATCACTTCCTTATATAAGCAAACGGTGTCCTCTCACAATCAACTGACGCTTGCTGAATTTATAAAAAAGGGCGAATGGCAAAAACACATCAACCGAATGAGAAAGCTGTACCAAAAAAAAAGAGCCATTTTATTAGAGACCCTACAAAGCGAATTAGGAGGACAAGTGAAGATTCGGGGAGGAAACTCGGGGCTGCATATCTTGCTTGACGTTTACTCACCATTTAGTGAAAAAGAGCTCATTGAGAAAGCAAAAGAGCATGGCGTGAAAATTTATCCTGCCTCTCTTTTTTATAAAAGACAACCTCCGACAACCACAGTCTTAATTGGATTCGCAGGTGTTTCTGAAGACAACATACAAGAGGGCATAAAAAAACTGAAAGCTGCTTGGGTAATATAAGTCAGCTTTTGGTTTTGATTATGATATCTACTTTTCCTTTAGAAAAGACGGTTTAACGATCAAATAATACTACTGCAAATAACCAGAGCTATAAAAGAACAAAGTGATACTCTCCTTTTTTGGTCAATTGTAAATTTAGGTATAAAGACCAAAGGTGGTTTTAATAAGGAGTGATACTATTTTACTACTTGAAAATTTTATTGGTATATCATCTTTAAGGTAATGGGTATTTTGGGGTGATTATAATGATAATATTCTGTTAAAATTTCATTTTAGATTGTAAATTTGTTTTAAAATTGGATTTTTTTGTTGTAATATAGGATATACACGGATCTTTAGAGGAAAAAAGTAGGGGGATTTGTGTATAAGTAATTAAATTTATCTAGATTCAATTTTTTGAAAAGTATGTCAACTCTATGGGTATGTTAGCAATATGTTATATCAGTATAGAACATATGGGGGGCTAAACTATAATGGGGAAAAAGAAAATCGTAAAAATTGCAACAGCTACCATAATGGCTGCGACAACGATCGTAGCAGTAGCACCTGCACCATCAGATGCTGCCACTAGCCTGAATAGTAAAATCAAAACGGCAAAGGCCACTATCAAAAAACCATTCGACACCTATTTCTACTCTTCTAAACTCGCTTCCGTGTCCACTGTTGAGAGACAAATCAAGTCAGCAAAACAAGCAAAAAAAGACATCAACTCTACCATTAAAAAATCAATGTTAAGCAAAAAAGAAAAAGATGCCAAATACAAAGAAATCGAAGCTTATGATAAGTACATCACTCGTTCAGAGGGATATATAAAAGGGTATAAAGCAGCAGAAAAAGCAAAGGCTGCCAATGATAAATCGATTAACGCCCTTACCCTTTCAATCATTGCCAAGAAATCAAATGATATCAGGGATCAATACAATGCATTGGATAAAGCTGTGAAAAAGACAGACAAAGCCATTAAAGATACGGTTTACGGTGCGAAAATCGAAAAGCTTTTATACGATAAATTCACTAAATCGACCAAAACAGCTTTGAACGGTGACCTGAAAGTGCCGTACTACTATGAAAAAGTTGCTTACTGGGTGACGAAAGGTGATTTAAAAACCGCAGACAAGCGGATGAATACCGTTTCTTCGCAGTTGAAAAAGGTCAGCAAAACATCCAAACTCGGAAAAGCCATACATGCTTATGTGAAAGAAGTGAAAGGCAAGTATGATGATGCGGTATATGCAGAAAAGAAAAAAGAAGTGGCAAAACGGGTCAATGCCTATGTAGCTCTTGCCAATGGGGAACTTAAAACGAAAGAACAGATAAACGCAGCTAAAAAAGCGAAAGCTGCCATCAATTTAAATGGAATCAAGGAGTCTGACCGTAAGGATTTTCAAGCTAAAATAGCATTGGCGGATCAGAAAGTTGCCGCTGCTGAAGAAGCTTTGAAAAATCCAGCGAAGGCAATCACGCTTTCCTTGATGCATACGAATGACACGCATGCCCACTTGGACAATGTGGCCAAAAGGGTGACAGCTGTTAAAGAAGTGCGTAAGAGTAAGCCGCAAGCTCTTTTGGTTGATGCTGGTGACGTATTCTCGGGAACACTCTATTTTAATGAATTCAAAGGGCAAGCGGATCTTCGCTTCATGAATTTAATGAAATACGACGTCATGACATTCGGGAATCATGAGTTTGATTTGGGATCAAGCGCTGAGGGGCATCAAGCTTTGGCAGACTTCATTAAAGGGGCACAGTTCCCATTTGTCAGTTCGAATGTGGACTTCTCCAAAGATGATAAATTTAAGGGACTATTCTCGGACTTGATTTCAAGTAAGCCGGAGCAAGGGAAGATATACAATGGAATCGTAAAACAAGTGGATGGTCAAAAGGTAGGTTTCTTCGGGCTTACAACTGAAGAAACGAAAGATATCTCAAGTCCTGGAAGTATAGAATTTGAAAACTATCTTAAAGAAGCCGAAAAAGCGGTCAAGGCGTTCAAAGGCATGGGGGTTAATAAGATAGTTGCCGTATCCCATATTGGTTACGATGACAATCCAGCTTATGACAATGATTTAACATTAGCTGCCAAGGTCAAGGGCATCGATGTGATTGTGGGAGGACATAGCCATACGCAGTTAGACGCTCCCGTTGTTATTGACAAGGATGATAAAGGGAAAACGAAAGAGCCGACTGTCATCGTTCAAGGGTATCAATATAGCGACTATTTAGGAACGATCGATGTGAATTTCGATAAGGAAGGCAAGATTGTCGGACAAGCCGGACAGCTGATTAAGCTTTCTGAAAAACAGGATGATGCCGAAGCGGCAAAAGTTCTCGAAACATACTCCTCGAAGATTAAGGAGCTGAAGGAAACGAAGACTGGTGCATCAGCTGTGAAGGCATTGGAAACCCCGCGCGATGCAGGAGATGCAACGAAGCCGAGTGTTCGTAAAAATGAAACGGAATTGGGTAATTTAATTACGGACGGAATGCTTAGTAAAGCAAAAGAATTTAATAAGGATGCGGTCATTGCTTTCCAAAATGGCGGGGGCATCCGCGCTGGCATCGACCAAGGTGAGATCACTTTAGGGGAAATCCTGACCGTTTTACCGTTTGGGAATACGCTGGCGACGATGAAGCTTACGGGTGCAGAAATCAATGAAGCATTAGAGCATAGTGTAAGCCTTGCTCCTAAGGAAAATGGAGGCTTCCTGCATGTATCAGGGATGAAATTCAGCTACGACAGTTCGAAGGAACCAGGCAATCGTGTGACAAAGGTTGAAGTCCTGGGACAAGATGGAACATATTCCGAATTGGATGCAACGAAGGAATATGTCGTGGCGACCAATGCATTTACAGCTAAGGGCGGGGATGGATTCTCCGTTTTCAAGAAGGCTTATGAAGAAGGAAGAGTGACGGATATCGGACTCGCTGATTGGGAGAATCTACGGGATTATGTAAGCGGGCTGAAAACTGTCGATCCAAGCATTGAAGGACGCATCAAAGATGTGGCCGGAAACTCTACAGACCCGACTTTGGTATTGGCTAAAGACTTTGGCGGAACGGCTGATGCGCCAAAAAACCATGAAGGTAATGTAGTTGTGGATATCACGGATATCGCTTCATTAGAAAATGCAGTGGTTAAAGGGAATCTTACATTAACAGGAACTCCATCAGATAGCTTTACCTTTTCAAATGTTACAGTCGAAGGCAATTTGAATTTATCGGGGCTTAACGGTAAAACCGTGAGTATTAACGGTGTCACGGTGAAAGGTGAAACCATTTTTTAAGCGGTATTCAAATGATTGCTGCACCTACGTAAAAAGTTGGAGGGGTTGAGATCTTGAAGAAGAATGGGATAAGCAAGCTTTTCTTTGCCATATTGATCGTGCTATCAACGGTTTTGCCATATGCAGCCGCTGCAAAAGCGGAAGGGACAATAACGGTAACGGAAGCGATTAATAATAACAGCGGAACGGCAACGGTGAAGGGATACATCGTCGGTACAGCTAAAAGCGGTACAAGCTATCAACATACATCGCCTTTTACTGAAGGTACGAATATAGGTATTGCAGATAGTCCGGATGAAAAGGATGTAAAGAAAATCATGCCTGTTCAGCTTCCAGCCGGAAATATCCGAACGGCTTTGAATCTAGTCGAACATCCGGATTTACTTAAAGCACAGGTGACGATTACGGGGAAGCTGGAAAAATATTTTTCAGTACCAGGTCTGAAATCAGCAACGGATTACACAATCATCACTGATGGGGGAACACCTCCTGAACAGCCTGATGTGAAGGTTCTGGAATCCATCGCCGAGGCCCGCACGAATACGGAAGATGTTGTGCAGGTTGATGGGGTGGTCACCACAGGGCTTGGATATTGGGGAGGAAAAGGCTTTTATATTCAAGATGAAACGGCTGGGCTATATGTATATGGTTCTTCATGGCCTGCGGATGTAAAGCAAGGGGATAAGGTTCGTTTAATCGGACAAGTATCCGCTTATAATAAGGAATTACAAATTCAACCAACTTCCCTTAAAGTCGTTTCTTCTGGGAATGAACTTCCTGAAATCCAAAAAATTGACGCGGCTGGCGTCAATGGGGAAACACAAGGTGAGCTGGTCACCATTGAAAAAGCGACCATTACAGAATTGGCCGCATCGGGAACATATGGAACATTCGAATTCAAGGCGGCAGACACTAAAGGGAACTCTGTTATCGTTCGCCATGATAACCGGAACGGTTCGAATTATGAAGATTTCCTGAAGAGCTTTAAAGAAGGGGATGTCATTTCCGTAACCGGAATATCATCGCAATTCAATGACACGTATCAACTGAAGCCACGTGGTCTTGAAGATTATGAACTGGTGAACAAGCCAGCAGTTTACACGGATATTTTCCCTGGTATGGTAAGTGAAAATACAAAAGTATCACTTGATTCGGGTTGGGAAGAAGCGAAGATCCATTATACGCTGGATGGATCCACTCCGACGTCTTCAAGTGCATTGTATACAGAACCTATCATTTTAACGAAAGATACTGTCATCAAGGCAATCGCTGTCAACGACAAGACATCGGAAGTGTTCACTTTTGCCTATACCGTTATCAAAACCAATGATTTGAAGATTCGTGACATCCAGGGAATGAATCATTTTTCATCATATGAGAATCAGCTCGTCTCAGGTGTGGAAGGTGTCGTCACTTATGTAAAAGATGCGAATAACTTTTACATGCAAGATCTGAATCCAGATAAGGACTTAACGACTTCAGAGGGAATACTTGTGTACAACAAAGCGCATGGCCTAAAAGCGGGAGATCATGTCAAAGTGGCCGGTAAAGTCGTTGAGTGGTATGTCGAAGGATACGCTGAAATGAAAACGACGGATCTGCCAACAACTGAATTGACTAATACGACTATTGAAAAGCTTGGCACTGTAGCGATACCAGAACCGATCATCATTGGAGAAGATGTCATTCCGCCGTCTGAGAACATCGATGATGATAGATTGACAGACTTCAATCCGACTGAAGATGGCATTGATTTCTATGAGAGTTTGGAAGGAATGCTCGTGCAAGTATATAACCCGAAAGTGGTCGCTCCTCAAGACTATGGTGAATTGGTCGTGATCCCAGGGAATATGGAAACGAGCACTGCAGTTAGAGGTGTCAAAATAACGGAAACGGATTTCAATCCTGAAAGAATAACCCTCGATATGGATGATGAATCATTTGTGGCGAAAACTGGTGATTCTTTTGAAGGCTCGGTTACGGGTGTCATAAGTTATGGATATAGCAACTATAGGGTATTGACGGATAAAAATAAGCTGCCGGCGCTAAAGGATGGCGGAACGGTTCGGGAAGTGACTTCCCTAGAGAAGGATTCCGATAAACTATCGATCGCTTCCTATAATATCGAGAATTTCTCCACTCAAACCGCTAACTCGAAAGTTGAAACGATCGCAACATCCATCATTACTAATCTTAAACAACCCGATATCATCGGCGTAACGGAAATGCAAGATAATGATGGTGCAACAGATAGCGGGACAACGGATTCTGCTCAAAGTGCCAAGAAATTGACCGACAAAATAAAAGAGTTGGGCGGCCCGCAATATCAATTCATCGATATCGCTCCAGAAGATAAACGTGATGGCGGGGCACCTGGCGGGAATATCCGTGTAGGCTTTTTATACAATGTCGACCGTGTCAAATTAACGGAGGGAACGAAAGGAACGGCGACTCAATCCGTTGCCTTCAAAGATGGAAAACTTACATTGAATCCTGGACGAATCGAGCCTACAGATCCTGCCTTCACTTCGAGTCGGAAGCCTTTGGCCGCTCAATTCGAATTTAAAGGGGAAAATGTAGTGGTGGTGGCCAATCATTTTAATTCGAAGGGCGGCGATCAGCCACTATTCGGGAGAAACCAACCTCCTTTCCTTTCAAGTGAGACGCAAAGGCTTCAAATTGCCTCCATCGTCAATCGGTTCGTCAGTGATATCAAGTCACAGGATGCCAAGGCGAATATCGTCTTACTTGGAGATTTTAATGATTATGAATTTTCAGCTCCGCTTAAAACATTAAAGGGTAAAGATTTAACTAATATGATCGAGAGAGTCCCTTTTGAAAAACGTTATTCATACACATATCAAGGCAATTCACAAGTACTGGACCATATCCTGGTATCGAATAATATGGCGGCAGCCACGAAAGTCGACATTGTCCATATTAACTCATCCTTCATGGAAGTGCATGGAAGGGCAAGCGATCACGACCCTGTATTGATTCAAACTGCTTTAACTGAATCAGGGGGAGTTGAACCCGCTGCTCCGGAAAAAACGTATCATTTAACAAACATTAAAACAAAAAGGCTTACAATTGCTTCACCTAGTGTTTTGATCGATCTTGACGAAACATCCAACATCGAAGAAGGTATCTGGTTAAAAGGTTCCTATGCTGTACTCAAAGGCCTTGGGCTGAAGAATGCAACTGTGGCTGTCAAACCGGATAAGGAAGGCGCAATCATTGATTTTGGAGGCATGGCGGTGAAGGCAGTCATCATTGATAACGCCAATGTAAAAGAAATCAGGGGCGCTGAAAATGTTCAGAAATGGTCTGTAACAGAAGGTGTCGACACGAAGAATATCAAGTTTTTCGATTCAAAAGGGGAAGCAATTGCTTCTCCTTTCGACCCTAAAGAAAATCATGCGCCAGTTGTAACGAAAAAACTGGGAAATCTTGAAGTGAAAACCGGTTCCAAGGTCACTATCGATTTGAGTGAGCACTTCTCAGATCCGGATGGAGATGAACTTACCTTTTCATCCACGATCGGTAATGTCACCGGCCCGACATTAACCCTTCCTGCAAATGAAGCTGGAACATACCTTGTCGCAGTAAAGGCCGAGGACCAGCAATCGGAAGTGGTTGCCCGTTTCACGCTGACCGTATCGAATGATAAGCCGCTTGAAGCTTACTATGAAACGGCGGCAGGAAAAACCGGAACGGAATTGAAATCGGTTCTGCACACGATAATCAAGGGCCATACGATGTTATCTTATGATCAAGTGTGGAATGCCCTTAAAGAAACGGATGAAGATCCGGATAACAAACAGAATGTCATCTTGCTTTACTCTGGAAAATCTATTTCGAAGAACGCCAATGGAGGCAATGCCGGACAATGGAACCGTGAACATGTTTGGGCCAAGTCCCACGGTAATTTTGGAACAAGCAAAGGCCCTGGGACCGACCTTCATCACCTCCGCCCAGCTGATGTGACAGTGAATGGTAAACGGGGCCACCTTGATTTTGACGAGGGCGGTCAAACATATAGTGGCTGTGAATGTAAGTTTGATTCAGATTCATGGGAGCCGCCGGATCATGTTAAAGGCGATATAGCCCGGATGCTATTTTACATGGCCGTCCGTTATGAAGGAAACGGTGAGTTGGATCTGGAATTGTCCGATACAGTCAATACGTATCCAAAGCCGCTTCACGGAAAGCTATCGACACTTTTGAAATGGAATGATCTCGATCCAGTCGACGATTTCGAGAGCCACCGAAATGATGTAATTTATGACTGGCAGAATAACCGCAATCCATTCATCGATCATCCTGAATGGGCGTCCGAAATTTGGGGAGCCGCTGAATCCATGGATGTGAAAAAAGCGAGTTAGATCGGTTCTTATATTGAATGAAAGCTACACTACAGACTGTAGACAACCTCGATGAAAGTCGTGTTTGCCTATAGTCTTTTTTATTTCCAAATGAAGTTATTTTTCAATAAAACTTTTATAACGTTCGGTAAAAACATCGCAGCTCTCCAAATACACTCCTCTTTATCTCCATATAGATCCAGATTGGTCCCTATATCAAGGAAGGAATTTTATCAAACGCGCATTTTTAAGTGTACAAGCAAGAAAGGGAAAATGTTGCAGAAACAGCGAGTGATCTCACTAGAAAAAAGTTGGGAGTTGATTTATAGCTAGGATTAAATCAAGATGAGCTTCCCAAATACATTGAAAAACAGAGAGAAGAAAACCCAAATGAACCAGTACGTTTTCAATTTCAATATTCTTCATAAAGGGTCAAGCAGTTAAACTCATTATTAAAAGTTGATTTAATTATTTCAAAATACTGAAAAATCAAACATTACTTCCGCTCGAAAATTTAAAAATTTTGATAGGTATGCATACCGATATATGTTAATATGAGATATAAAATGAAAGGGTTTACATTTCCAGGTGGAATAAAGATATCTTAATATAATAGGAATTCATTTAATTCTATTCCTTATTTTTCTTAGGAAATTCTAATTGGAGACACAGCCAACTATGAAACGAAAACAAAGGACCGATGAGATTGTTCTTTAATCGGAAAATCGCAAATGAATTAGTAGTTCGCCTATAAATATTAAGTCAAAGTATACTAGCTATTCACTAAGAGGAGAGACGTTAATGGAAATCTTAAAAGGAACGGCCTTATTATTATTGGTACTTGGTTTATTTTCTTTATTCAGTTTTAAAGCCCCAAAAGGGATGAAAGCAATGGGTGCTCTTGCCAATGCAGCGGTTGCCGCTTTTCTCGTGGAAGCATTTCAGCGGTATGTCGGAGGGGATTTATTTAATATCAAATTCCTTGGAGAAGTAGGGGATGCGGCAGGTAGCATGGGAGGCGTTGCAGCGGCTTCACTTGTTGCATTAGCACTAGGGGTTTCCCCTGTATATGCTCTATTACTTGGTGTTTCATGTGCTGGTTTAGGTTTGCTGCCTGGATTTTTCGCAGGATATCTCGTTGCTTTCCTTGTGAAAGTGATCGAGAAAAAAGTCCCTGCTGGATTGGATTTAATCGTTACAATCATCATTGCAGCACCGCTCGTTCGGTTTATTGGTGAGAATTTAACGCCTTTGGTCAATGCAACGCTTTTGAATATCGGAGGAATCATTACGGAAACGGCAAACAGTAATCCAATCTTAATGGGAATCATTCTTGGAGGAGTCATCACCGTCGTCGCCACTGCACCATTAAGCTCGATGGCCTTGACAGCAATGCTTGGATTGACGGGACTTCCTATGGCAATCGGGGCCCTTGCCGTATTCGGATCATCTTTCATGAACTTTGTTTTGTTCGATCGCTTGAAATTTGGAGATAGAAGTACTACAATTGCGGTTGCGATAGAACCTTTGACACAAGCGGATGTCATATCTGCAAACCCAATTCCTGTTTATGCAACCAATTTCATTGGCGGAGCGGCTGCAGGTGTGGTCGTGGCCATGTTTGGTTTAGTGAATAATGCGACAGGGACGGCAACACCAATTGCAGGGTTGGCAGTTATGTACGGTTTCAATGACCCTATAAAGGTGACGATCACAGCTGGAATATGTGCAGTTGTGGGAGCAGCGGTTGGTTTCCTTGGCTCGATCGTGTTCAAGAATTATAAGATCAGGACCGTTTCACAAATAAGGGTGAATGAAGAGCAAAAAGCGGCATAATGAATGGCCGTTAAAAAAATCTATTGCCAGAAAAGGGGCATTGAACAATGAAATACAGATCTGCATTCGATATAATCGGTCCTGTTATGATTGGACCTTCTAGTTCACATACAGCAGGAGCTGCCAGAATCGGCAGAGTAGCACGGACATTATTTGGAAAACAACCGAAGAAAGCCATCATTTCTTTGTATGGTTCTTTTGCAAAAACCTACCGGGGACATGGTACGGATGTTGCTGTCGTAGGCGGGATTTTGGATTTCGATACGGATGATGAACGAATTCCCACTTCATTGACGATAGCGGAAGAAGCGGGTATGGAAGTTACCTTTACAATCGAGGATACGGTGATGGATCATCCTAATACAGTCAAGATCAGACTGTTCGACGAGGATAAAGAAATAGAGCTTGTTGGGATCTCCATTGGCGGGGGAACAATAGAAATAACGGAGTTGAATACGTTCAAGCTTAAATTGTCAGGTGAAAACCCAGCCATTTTAGTTGTACACAACGATGTGTTTGGAATCATATCTTCGGTTTCGACAGTATTGGCGAATCATGAAATTAACATTGGGCATATGGAAGTTTCACGAAAAGAAAAAGGTCAAATGGCCCTCATGGTGATTGAAGTCGATCAGAAGATCAAGGGCGATATCATGAAAGAAATTGAGGGATTGGAAAACGTTTCGCAAGTCATAAGGATGGTTGAATGAGAATTTTTAAAAGTGTTGGTATAGATAAGGAGGTAAAAACATGTTCCGAAATGTAGCAGAGTTGGTTGAACTTGCTGAAAGTAAAAATGTAAAAATCGCGGAAATCATGATTTTACAAGAAATGGAATTCTCCGGCTTGTCGAGAGAACAGATCATTGAAAAGATGGACAGGAATTTGACAGTGATGGAACAAGCGGTGGAAAGAGGTCTGAAAGGGGTGCAATCCGTTACAGGCCTAACGGGCGGGGATGCCGTTCTTTTGCAAAATTATATCAAGACGGGCAAGGCACTCGGAGGCAATTTATTATTGGATGCCGTCAGTAAAGCGGTTGCGACGAACGAAGTGAATGCAGCAATGGGGATGATTTGTGCCACTCCGACTGCCGGTTCTGCGGGCGTGGTTCCCGGTACGTTGTTTGCCGTGAAAGAAAAACTAAACCCGACCCGGGCAGAGATGATTGAATTTCTTTTCACCTCCGCTGCCTTCGGATTCGTGGTAGCAAACAACGCTTCCATTTCTGGAGCAGCTGGTGGGTGCCAAGCAGAAGTGGGCTCGGCAAGTGGAATGGCGGCAGCTGCGATTGTAGAACTGGCCGGCGGTACACCAAGTCAAGCCGCGGAAGCAATGGCAATTACACTGAAAAATATGCTTGGATTGGTTTGTGATCCAGTGGCAGGTTTGGTTGAAGTTCCTTGTGTGAAACGCAACGCAATGGGGGCATCTAACGCGATAACGGCAGCTGATATGGCACTTGCAGGCATTACGAGCCGCATTCCATGTGACGAAGTTATCGATGCCATGTATAAAATAGGATTGACCATGCCAGTTGCACTACGTGAAACGGCAGAAGGCGGCCTTGCTGCCACTCCGACTGGGCGTAGATTGGCAAAGGAAATTTTCGGTTCATATAAATAAACATTCAGCCCCATTAACCAATTTGTTAATGGGGTTTTTGATTTTTTTAAAAAGTTTGGAGGATTTTGTAATTAAAAAAGGAAAATGAAGGAAGGTGGAGGGATATGGCGTTTACGTACACGGTGATAAGAACAGCTGTCAGGAAATCTGAACTATCAGTGAATATGGAGCTGTAGTAACTTTGTAAGTTATCATTTTCAATGATAAGATGAGTACGAAATTTACTTTGGAAAGGATTGATTCTTCATTAATTTTCTCGAATTAACGTACACGTCGGCAATGGAAAAAGCAATGTTTCAGGCTCATGGTATCGGCTATGCACTATATGCTCAAAAACTGGAGCAACGCATAATGGTTGAACAAGAACGGGAACAGGATTATCTACAAAGCAGGCGTATATCAGAGGAGATGAGATCCAATCTTTTTTTGGGGAGTTAATATCGATTTACTTGTCACAGATAACATAAAACGAAAAAATCAGATACAAACGAAAGAGCAATCTGAAGGTTGCTCTTTTTTCATTATTAACAGGGAATTTCAATGTAAAGAAGGAAGCAAACATTTTAAATAGAATGTATTTTTAAAAGAGGAGGATGATTCTGTTGGAGAGAAGAGCGTTAATTGTATCTGCATTACCGGAATATGAAGAAGAAATTGGGCGGTGGCTATGGTGTTTAGAAGATGTTCGCCGTACGCTTATAACGGAATTAACTGGAATCAGCCAAAATTCACTCGATTCGAAAATGGATGAAAGGCAAACGATTGGCTCGATGTTATATCACATAGCATTGGTCGAGGCAGATTGGTTATACGAGGAGGTACTTGTTACGGAATGGGATTCGGAAATCCGTGCTTTGTTTCCATTGGAATGCCGTACTGATGATGGCTCCCTAACACATATTGAAGGACAAACATTAGAAGAACATTTCTACCGCCTTAATAAAGTACGTCAAGTTTTTCTTTCAAACTTCCGTTCAATGAATCTAACGGATTGGCGTAAACCGAGGGTGCTTGACCAATATGACGTCACGCCTGAGTGGGTCGTTTACCATTTGATTGAACATGAATCACATCATAGGGGGCAAATTTTTCAATTGCTGAAGAAATTACGAACGAATAAGAAGATACAAGAAATGGGATTTTAAATCCTGCTATCCAGCTATAGCCGGAGCTGCCTTTATCGCAGTTTTTTTTTTTCAATCAATATGAGATTATAGGTGTCCGTCAAATTGATAACAAAACGGTCAAATTACATATGTCGATGAGGACAATTCGACCTACAGGAAAATAATTCGACTTACAAGAAAATAAATCGGCCTACAGGAAAGTAATTCGACAGAAAAAAAAGTCCAGGAATGATTCCTGGACCGATTTTATATCATTTAATCAATTTGATGATTATGACCCGGACGTAAGATGCTGAAGGCATACCCAATTATTCCTCCGACTATTGCAGGGATGACCCACCCTAGCCCTGTATCGTACATTGGAAGGATTTTAGTGAAGAAATCATTGATGGACGAAATGTGAATCCCTGCTCCATTTAATCCATCCATTAAACTGATGATGAATGTTAAAAATAAGCTGCCTTGATAAACTTCAGGCCTTCCTTTAAATATGGAATGGAAAAATGTTAAGAAAATCAATACAATGGCCAATGGATAAATGGCTGTCATTACAGGTACGGAAATTGCAATTAACTCGGTTAGTCCAATATTGGCAATTATTGCACTAAATATGGATAAGCTTATTGCAATTGTTTTGTAAGGCAGCTTTGGAAATAATTTATGGAAGTACGTCGAGCACGATGTAATGAGTCCAACGCTCGTCGTTATACAAGCTACTGTGATCATCAATCCCAATAATAGCCCACCATATGCTCCAAAATAGTAATCCGAGACTTTTGCTAAGACATTGCCTCCATTATCCAAGTGTCCAAATTTCTCGACACTTGAAGCACCCATGTAAGAGAGAGCTGTATAAAAGGTAGCAAGGATAACGGCAGCAATTGCGGTCGCTTTTCCACAAACGATCATTATTTGTTTTTTTGTTTTAGCACCTTTTTCTTTTATGGCATTAATGATGATGATTCCAAAAACAAAAGATGCAAGAGTGTCCATTGTTAAATAGCCTTCTTTGAACCCGTTGAAAAATGGTTGAATCGTATAGCCTTTGGCAGGTGCTTGAAAATCACCAATTGGATGAACAAAAGCGACTATCACCAGGATTCCAATGAACGTTAACTTGATGGGTGTTAAAATTTTCCCCACAATTTCGACAAATTTCGCAGGATTGAGCGAAAGAAGGCACGAAATCGTAAAAAAGATGATGGTGAAAATAAGTAAAGGCAGCGGCCCGAAACCTTCCGGCAAAAATGGTTTGACACCGATCTCAAAAGATACGTTTCCTGTTCTTGGCATTGCAAATAATGGACCAATGGCTAAATAAAGAACGGTTGTGAATACAATACCAAACACGGGATGGACGCGGCTTGCTAATGATTGCAGATCATCTTTTCCCGAAAAACCCAGTGCCATTACACCAAGTAACGGTAATCCTACTCCGGTTACGAGAAAGCCTGCATTAGCTGACCAGATATTCGTTCCAGCTGACTGACCAAGCATTGGCGGGAAAATTAGATTTCCTGCCCCGAAGAATAGGGCAAATAACATTAACCCAATCACTACTATAAATGAAAATGGTACTTTATTAGACAAAATAAACCCTCCACGAAAAAACCAAAATTTACTATTTTGGAAAATTATTAAATTTTCTAAAAATTATATGCAAACTAATATTTAAGAACGTATCGTATTATAACTAAATAAAATTGATATTTCAATATATTTTTTGTTTTTTGTTGATTTTGTATGACAAGTAATCTGCCCTCATCTTATTTTGAACAACTAAAAGCTTCTCATACCATTAATAAAATTCATTTTGGTAATAGTTGAAATGTATAAAAATGGGGTGGCTAATATAAAAAAAATTCTTGGCTCATTGTTTTTATTTGTGCTGATTATAGGGGCAAGTGCATGTAACAAGGAAGTAGTCAAAGAAAACGGTGAGGCATCAGAGCGGAAACCTGTTAAAGAGGAAAATGTGGTCAAAGTGGAAGAGGCTGAAAAGTTATTTAAAGGCTATTATACTGCACGATATACCATCAAAGATCCAGCCAATCCGCCGACCTTTGCTGAAATTGCAGACAATGTTAAAGAATATTTATCAGAAGATGAATATAATGCCCAAATTCTTAACCGTTATTATTCAATCCCTTCATTGGTAGCCAAAGAAATTAATAAAAGCATTGAAGTGCAAGATGTGAAGCTTGAAGAACAAAGGAAAAATGAAGACGGCACAATAGATTACACATACACAACGGAATTTAAGGTTTATGACGGGAATTCATCTAAAGTTTATGAGAAAGAAGGAGAGGTCACGATAACCACCATAGATCATGAATTAAAAGTCACTCGTGATTGGAGTAGAGGGATAAAGATTGATGGTTTAGACGGTGGACTTTAATTGAATTTTTAAATGAAGCGTAAGATAAAAAGGAGTGACTATATGAGTACATATTTGTTAGTTCAGGGACTGGGAGAGGGTTGTCCCTTTGTGGAGCTTGATATCAGGTATTAACCTTGGGTTTACCCGGACATGAAAAGGATAAAACCGCGTCTTCCAAAGTTACCTTGGAAGACTTTACTGACCGTCTATTCAGCATTTTGGCTGTGAATCTGAACAGGTTATTTTAGTGGGTCAGAGCATGGGGGAATTGTCATAATACAGACAGCCAAATATCGTCCAATTCAATTGAACGTATATTTATGTGCCTTTCTTTCTGCAAATGGGCAAACTTTACTTCAAATACTCGAAAATGACAAAAAGATTCGCAGTAGGGTGACTAAAGAGCATTAATGGAACTGCAAGGGTAAATGTATATTGTGGAGGGTTAAAATGAAATTCTTCAGAAGTATGTCTAAAAAAGAGTCAATTAATTGGAGAAAAGGGGCAATACTTGGTTTTTACACCTATATGTTGCTATTATTTATAAATTTTATTTACTTTCTAATATATGGAATTGAGCCTTTTACTTCCGTTGTAATTTTTTGGACTGGATTGTTAGTAGCTTTCGGGTACGAGTTTATCTTAAATTTAAAGTCTAAAATGAAATTAAATAAATGAACTAATAGTAATACATAACAGGATATACCCTAATTCTTTATTGAAGTATCGCCTTATTCTTAATGAACTCCCTGAAAATTAAAAAAACAAAAAATCTAGAAAAAACCACAACAATAGACCTGGTAAAACGCTTTTTATAAAAAGGATGAGCCTTGGCTGTAACAGAAGGCGTTGTTTCTTACCATCTGTTCGAGAACAAAGTGCCAACATGCATTTAGTGGATTCCTGCGTAACACTGATATGCTTAGACGGTAGTTCTGCTGACAAATGGTAGTTTGTTATAGGATAATGGTCATATATTTGATGGGTAAAATATTAGGTGAAAAACTCCAAAAAGAAGGAAGTGCTAAACGATGAATTTAGAAATGGTTATGCAGGAGCTTGAAGCCCTTGGCAAGGAACGAACTAAAAAAATATACATATCCAATGGTGCGCATGAGCCGCTTTTTGGCGTGGCTACAGGAGCTATGAAACCAATTGCAAAGAAAATAAAAATAAGTCAAAGTTTAGCTGAAGAGCTTTATTCCACGGGGAACTACGATGCAATGTACTTTGCAGGCATTATTGCAGACCCAAAAGCCATGACTGAGTCGGATTATGATCGTTGGATGGATGCTGCGTATTTTTATATGCTGTCCGATTTTGTAGTGGCTGTAACTTTATCAGAGTCAGATATTGCACAAGAAGTTGCAGATAAATGGATCGCAAGCGGTGAAGAGCTGAGAATGTCAGCGGGCTGGAGTTGCTACTGCTGGCTTTTAGGGAATCGACTAGACGTTGAATTTTCAGAAAGCAAGATTTCCAATATGCTTGACATTGTGAAAAATACGATTCACGATTCGCCAGAACGAACGAAATCCGCTATGAATAATTTTCTATACACCGTGGCGATTTCATATGTGCCACTCCATGAAAAGGCAGTCGAGACCGCAAAGGCAATAGGAATATTAGAAGTCAAACGGGACAAGAAAAAAAGCAGTATTCTAAATGCTTACGAAAGTATTCAAAAAGCAGTTGATAAAGGAAGGCTTGGTTTTAAACGCAAACATGTAAGATGTTAAAATTAGCCGTATTAATGTAGCTCTTTTGTGATTTTTGAGCAAAACAGGCGCTTAATTGAATAAGTATTACAGAAATCCTTTTTTATAAAGTTACAATTGTTAAGAAAAGAACCATGAATAAATAATTGATTATTTTGAAAATTCGTGATAATATTTATGCATAAAAGAATCAATCGGCAATGGCGCCTGTTTCAATAGCTAATAACGAGCTATTGGGCAGGCGTCTTTTGCATTTTTTAGGGAGGGATAATATGAATAAGAGAACTAAATTAAAAGCTTTATTTGGCATGATCGTTATTTGCTTGTTTTTGTATGCTTCCTTAGGAGCGGCTGCAAGCGGAAAAGCAGTTTCAACTCCGCAAAATAGGGAGGGCCATTGTATTCAAGTGCTGGATAAAGGGAAATGGGCTCCTGACACCTATAAGTCTGTTCAAAACCTAATTGATAAGCATTGTGCTGGAAGTACAGGATACGATCCAAATCGAAAACCTTATGTTGTTTTTGATTGGGATCATACGAGCATCATGAATGATACGGAGGAGGCCCTCTTTCTTTATCAAATTGATCACTTGGCATATAACATGCAACCGGAAGAGTTTTATGAAGTGATCAAAAAGAATGTGCCGAATGGACCCTTTTCACAAGAGTTTAAAAACCTTCAAGGAAATGCGGTAACTCTTAAGGAAATCTCCGAGGATCTGAAGCGCGATTACGACTTTCTTTATTCCAACTATAATGGGATGAATGGAAAAGAGAGGTTAGAAACGCTTCATTCAACTGATCAGTTTAAAGATTTTAAAGCGAAAATGTACTTTCTGTATGAAGCCATTGGGGAAACATACGGTGTTGAAATCGGATATCCATGGGTGCTTTATTTATTTGCCAACATGTCGACCGAAGAAGTACAGCAGCTTGCAGAGGCTTCAAACGATTATAATTTAGGGGCGGAAATGGCATCGGTGACGCTTATCAGTCCTGGGTCAATGTTAGGAAAAGCCGGTACTGTTCAAGTTACCTATAAAACAGGACTGCGTCTGGCCTCGGAAATCGCAAACTTAATGCATACTTTTATGGAGAATGGGATTGACGTTTTTGTTATTTCGGCTTCGATGGAAGAGGTGGTGGAGGTGTTTTCGTCAAATCCAAAATACGGCTACAACGTTCCAAAGGAAAATGTCTTTGGGATGAGATTAAAAAAGAAGGAAGGAATTACTCAAGCAGAATATGAAGACAATTGGCCGATCACTGCTCGAGAAGGTAAGGTGGAAGTGATCGAACACGCCATCTCCAAAACGCGGGGCGGATACGGTCCGATATTCGTAGCGGGAGACAGCAGCACTGATTATGAAATGCTGACAATAAAGAGTTTGAAACTCGGTTTAATTATCAACCGCCTCAAAACAGGTGATATCGGCAAGCTTTCGAAAACAGCTGCAGAACGGATGGGCAAAAACAACCCGAAATATGTTCTCCAAGGAAGAAATGAGAATACAGGCTTATGGATACCGACTGAATACACGATCAAGCTTGGGTCAAATGAAGAAAAATTGTTGACGAATCCATAAAAAGATTCGTCCAATATTCCAGGATTAATTCTAACTTCTCTTTTCGCTATACTAGTTTTATTTTTACTAAAAAAACTAGTGCAATCTATTAGACGGTAAAACCGTCTTTTTTTTTATGTCACAGTATATGTCACCTCTACAATAAGTCTTATTGAACTATCGGGGCAGGTTAGTGAAATAAGGTATAATGGTATAATAAGGTAATTTTTGTCGTTAATTTAAGGGAAGGAAGATAAAAATTTGAGAAAAATAGTATTAATTTTATTCGCATCAATTCTTTTAACAGCTTGTAACTCTAATAATTCAACATTAAGTATTAGCGAATTAGAAGTTGTACCAGACGATGTACAAGATGCAATTGACTCTGAAAGTACACTTCAACTAATTAATGAAGGGGAAAAGACGGCGTATGTTGTTTATCAGTCAAAAGGTGAAGTCATTACCGACCTTGAGGAACAAGGGGATACATTAAAAATAAAGTTAAATGTAACGAAAGAAGATGACGATGTAACCGTCCAACGTGTCTATAAGTTAACGTTAGATGATAAGCATAAAGCACTTGATGTGTTAATTAATGGAGAATCTACACCATTTGATGTTGTCAGGTATATAAAAAAGAATGTAAAATCATTGTAAGATAAGATGTAAAGTTATAGAACTAACGGGTGCTTTACTTCATTACCAGGAGCTGATTCAGCAGCTCCTTTTCTTATGCAAGTATAGGGGCAGGATAGTTCAACAAGGTGGAAATATTTTTCTATATGAAATAGAATTTTTTTCGCTTATGCTGAAAGTAAAAAAGAAAAATTAAAAATTTGAAAGGATTTAATGTAATGGACGATATCGATAACAAACAATCTATCAAACGAGAAAAGTCGTCTTTAAGTCTTAGTAAACTATTTAAACGTATTTGGTATGTTTCCCTTGCTGTAGGAGCTGCGGTAAGCATGTTACAAGGAAAATTTGCGTTTAAGGGAATGTTTTGGATTATCTCTATAAGTACACTATTCCTTGCTTTTTCTTGTGCCGTCATGTTCTTTAAAAAAGACTTTGAATTAGTAGAGGGTATTGAAATAAAGACAGTTAAAATCTGATGTTACGTTACATTGTGACAATGTTCTGTTAGCAGAAACAATTAACAATATTTTAAATAATGCTATAGAAGCTATTATTGTTCCAAAAGGTCAGATACTTGTTCAATTGTTTAAGATAAAAAATGGAATAAGTATTGAGGTAAGCGATAATGGTATCGGAATCCCTAAACAAGAAATGAAACGAATCATGGAACCGTTCTTTTCAACAAAGAAAAATATAAAAAATCATGGATTAGGACTAAGTTTTTGCTATAAAGCCATTCGAGCGCATGATGGCGAGATACTTGTTCATAGTAAAAAGGGCAAAGGGACTTCTGTCATTATCCAGTTTCCTAAATCTCGAATAAATCCAACAAAACTGAACGCTTAAATAAGCGTATAGTTTTGAAATGGAGGATAAAAATGGAAGACAAAAAGAATGTAAAAGTGGTATTAGTAGAAGATGACCCTTTTTGGCAGGAGAATATATCCAAGTACATTAAAAAAGAGACAGATAATATCGATGTAGTTGACGTTGTTGTATGTAAGGAAGAAATGTTAGAAGTTTTAATAAAGGAACCTGAAATAGATGTTGCATTAATTGATATTAATTTGACTAGAGCTAATTTAGATGGAATTGAGATTATAGAAATATTAAGCAATCAGGGAATTAAAACAATTGCCCTTACTTCAATTGTTGATAAAGAAGTCATTATAAATTCCTTTGAATCTGGAGCAATCAATTATATAAACAAATCCAGTATATTTGACATCATATCAGCTATACAGGAAGCTGTTGAAGGTAGAAACCGAATACATTCCGATGCTTCACCAGCCTTACTATCCAAAATGAAGGAAGAAAAGAAAATACGGATACTTACCTCCTCGGAACAGGAAATTTATATCCTTCAACAAAAAGGGTATAGCAGAAAGAAGATTGCGGAAACACTTTTTAAATCTGTAGAAACAGTAAAAAAACAAATTCAGTCTATTAAAAAAAAATTAAATGTTTAATAATTTGGCTCCTCAAAATAGGGAGCCATTTTTTATACTTAATTTTGCTATGAACGTGATCTTTATTTTGTATAAATTAACTTTTATTCTACATCGTATCAGATAGATAAGTATAGCGTTAATCTAAAATCTAAACGTAAATTATAACATATCGGATTTTATTAGGGGAGGGTTATTTTTTTACCCCTCCCTATTTTTTGGTAAACATTGTAATATAGAGACAATTATTGAACATCATTTTCGAATTGATGGTTGTTGCTACAGTAAATAATTTCCGATGTGTTAGTTACTCATTAAGTAGTAAAGGAGGGATTCTTAAATGAATAATCATATGTCTGTACAGTTTCAGGGAGTTATAAATTTTAACATGAAAGGTGAGAGTGTTTCTGATTATTGGTGAGTAAAGATTGGGGATGACAATAATAATCATTCATTTTTTTTATGAGAATTTTATTATTGTGGATTGGAACGACGAACAAGATATAGAGAGTTTAAAAACATTTGGAATCCTAGACGATTTTATAAGGTTTAGAATATCAAAAAGGTTTTACTATCCTTCTAAATCTAATGTAAGTCCTTGCGTAGAAATACAAACTTCAAACAAGCAAAACGAAACTTTTAGACTATCATCTTAATTATGCACGCTTAAAATTTAATCAAATATTAAAGATAATTTATACACTTGAAGAAAAAACATGATATTGATTTGCTAAACTCTCCACTGAAAATCTAGGATTTCAGATTAATAAAAAATTTTACTATTTAATTCAAGAATTGTATCTTTATGTTAATATCTCGTATGATTGCATTTTTTAACAAAACATGGAAATTAAAGGAGATTAAATTATGAAAAGTAAAGGATTAGTTTCAGCTGCTTTAACTTTAACTTTATTAGCTGGTAGTTCGATATATACTTCAGCTTCTTCAGCTAATCTTAACGTATCAAAGCCAGCTCAGCATGAAGTGAAAATCAACAATGAAGACTCAGTAGCACAACCATACTGGAAAGTGAAGGCTGCGTTTTCTGTCGCGAAAGCAGGATGGAAAGCTGGTACTTCATCAGCTGATAAAGTTGGAACGTTTTTGTTTGGCTTCTCTGCTGACCTAGATAAAGCTGATGTAAGTGCTAAGAAAAAAGAAGTAGTATTTGATAAGTAAGAATTAAAGTTACTCTGCAATTGCAGAGTAACTTTTAAAAGGGTGTATATAATTGATAACTTTAAACAAAAAAATATTTTAATTTTTAACAAAACAAGGAAATTGAAGGAGATTAAATTATGAAAAGTAAAGGATTAGTTTCAGCTGCTTTAACTTTAACTTTATTAGCTGGTAGTTCGATATATACTTCAGCTTCTTCAGCTAATCTTAACGTATCAAAGCCAGCTCAGCATGAAGTGAAAATCAACAATGAAGACTCAGTAGCACAACCATACTGGAAAGTGAAGGCTGCGTTTGCTGTCGCGAGAGCAGGATGGAAAGCTGGTACTTCATCAGCTGATAAAGTTGGAACGTTTTTTGGCTTTACTGCTGTCCTAGATAAAGCTGATGTAAGTGCTAAGAAAAAAGAAGTAGTATTTGATAAGTAAGAATTAAAGTTACTCTGCTATTACAGAGTAACTTTTAAAAGGGTGTATATAATTGATAACTTTAAACAAAAAAATAATATTAGTAATCTTTCCTATAATTTTAAGTTTGGTTACTCTATTTCATTTTGTAATAATCTTATTTCATGTGATGCCATTGAATCCTTTATCAAATAAATATAGTCATATTATTGACGGATATACTTATCCACTATTTGTTCAAAATTGGCACCTTTTTGCGCCGGAACCTATTTCATCTAATAGAATAATTCAAATGAAGACACAGACTAATGGAGAAAATTCTGAATGGATAGATATTACAACACCTTTTATTGATGGAAATCATAAGAATTATTTTAGCCCATATAATAGAATTTCTAGATTAAGTTCTGGTGTTATTCAACAATTATTTGAAGAAGATGAGATCACATTGAAATATGAAGAAAAAACTAAAAAAATAGAGAAAAAAATTGAAGAAAAAGAACAATTTAAAACAGGAAAAGAAATTATATTTAGATATGCTAGTTCGTATGCAAACTTCCAGTATCCTAATAATAATATTGAAATGATAAAAATTAGGATTATTAGAAAAGACAGCATCCCATTTTCAGAAAGATCAAAGCTTAGAAAGAATAATTTTAATAAATTTAAAGATTGGGAATCCATATACGAGTTTAATTGGGAGCCTAAAATCGAAATATCTCCGATTTTGTAATAAGGAGTGACTAAATGGAATGTAAAGAATTATTAAAAGAGAAAAAATTGGAAGGTTTTATTAACTATTTTACTAAAGAAAGATTTTTAATTGGAGCAAGTTTAGCAAGAATAGGTTTTGGATTAATTATCTTGTTCCTATATGCTATAAATTATTCACAAAGACATGTTTTATGGGGACCAAATAGTATTACTCAACCAATACTCTTATTAAAAGTAAATATATTTACGTTAGTAGATTCAGTATATTATTTTGAGTTTATTTACCATGTCGGTATGCTTATTACGATATTGTTCATCGTGGGATGGAAAGGAAGAATTATTTCATTATTAAATTGGATTCTTACTTTCGCTATTATTGAAAATAGTTTGTATATGAGCGATGGAGGAGACAATATTCTAAGAATAATATTGTTTTATCTATTATTCGCTAATTGTACAACATATTTTTCTTTAGACTCTGAAAAATACAAAGAAAAAAGAAGTCACAAACAGTATACTTTCTTTAACAAAATGAAATCAATTTTACATAATTTCGCTGTTATTTCTTCAATTATACAATTATGTATTTTATATTTAACCTCTGGGCTTTATCAAGCAATGGGTGAAATGTGGAGTAACGGAACAGCTATTTATTATATTTTACAAGTTGATGAATTTTCTCATCCTTTTTTCAGGGATATTATATTGAATAGTACTTTATTGGTTGTAATACTTACTTATCTATCAATTATTATCAAAATTTCATTTCCATTTTTATTATTTAATAAAAAAACAAAATATTTAGCTGTGCTTTCCGTTGTTATTTTCCATTTAGGAATTGCTATATCAATGGGGTTAATTAGTTTTTCTTTAACATTAATAGTAATTGAATTCCTTTTAATTACGGATTCTGAATACAGTAAGCTTCATGTGTTTTTTTCAAAAAAAAGGGGATGGTTTAAAACGAAAATATTGGCATTTTTTAAAATTTTAGGGGAAGTAAAACTTATTAAATCTCAAAGAATTATTGTATTCTATGATGGATGGTGCCCATTTTGTATTAAAAGTATGAATAAAGTGAATAAGTTAGATGTTTTTAATCTTGTAAAATTAGTAAATTTCAGAAATGATGAAGTAACTAATAAATATGATTTAAAAATCGAGAAACTAGAAAAAAGAATCCATAGTCTTAAAAGCAACTCTAGTAAACTTAATGAAGGAGTTTATAGTTTCATACAAATTTCTAAAAGAATAATTTTTTTGTGGCCATTACTTCCAATACTTTATATTTCTACCTGGATTGGTTTAGGTCAAAGAGTTTATGATTATATAGCAGAAAAGCGTAATATTATTCCTACTGGAAAATGTGATGATCAATGTTTCAATAATAATAATAATATTAATTAATAGAGGAGATGTGTCATTTGAAAAAAAGTATTTTTACCTTAGTTTTAACTACAATTATATTGTTATCTGGAGGACTTTATACATCGGCTTTCTCTGGTAACGATCATCATGAAAATAACAAAATAACAGTAACAGATAGTACAACTTCTAGAGAAGAAGTTTCCCCTTATACATGGAAATTAGCAACTAAAGCTGTTGTAGCTGCTGGGAAATATGTTGTAAAACAAGCATTTTGGGATAATTATGCATCTAGTACAAAAAAAGATGAACACAATTATAATGCAAATGAATTAGAAATCATATTTGATAAATGAAAAAAATAACGTTGCTATTAAACATTGAGTTTTTTACTGTGCTAGCAGTTTCTATTATTGCATATATTCGTTGGGATTTTTCAGTATATCTTTGCTTATCATTCGTTATTGCTGCAATGTTATTATTAATTTGGTTTCATAAAAAAAATAATAAATAAAAGAGAATGGTATTATCCCCTACAGGTAGACAGAGAAAAAAGAGAGCATGATAAAATGTTCTTAACAGTCTATCTGGGAGGGGGTTTTTCTATGGCAAAAAAGGGGCAAATCTTTCAAACATATACAGAAGAATTAAAGCTAGAAGTTATTTTGGCACGCCCAAGAACAGCAGAGCAAGCTTATGTAGCTATTTAGAGGTATATAGACTTCTACAATACGGATCGCTTCCGAAAAATTTAACGGCCTTTCCCCGATGAGGAAAGGCCGCAAATACTCTGTTTTTATTGTCTACTTGACAGGGTTATGTGCAAATCTTTATTAACAAGTTCTCTTCTTATTTATTATAGTAAACTCATTTCTAAAATTTGCATCTTTCAGTAATTTCAAAATGAAATTATTCATATTTATTTTTAACTTCATGTATTCTAAATAACCTAAATTATTTGCTAAAAAAACTATTTCTGTCTTATTGTTTTCTTTATCCGTAACATAAGTAGCATTAGTAATTACAAATGATGTAGAACCCCCTTTTTGTCCAGCATGTTTAAGCCATTCACTATTATTAGGATGTTCCATTAATTGTTCCATCAATTTGTCTAAAACTTCTTGCATTGTATTATTGAATATTTGTTTGTCATTTAAGATACTCATTATTCTTAAATATTCATTCGATGTACTTTTGGGTAATCGATCAGACCAATTTTTTTGTAAACTTTCTGACATTGGAATTACTTTCTTTTTTAATTCCTTTAGCTTACCTTGCAATAGTGCTGAATTAATCTCTTTCGAAAGATCTTCATATTCTCTTTTAGACATTGCAATCATTCTCTTTTTTAATGATTTTTTAGTAAGGGAGGGTACCGTGCTTAATAAGTAAGCTGGAATCATTACAGATGAAACAAAGTTAAAAAGAGGGTCGTGATCATTCAAATTTAGTTTTTTAAGTTGGTTGTTGATGTTATGTAATCCTAATTCATTAATAAGAAATTCAGTGTTTGCATTGGAACTAAAATTAATCATACCTTTAGCTATTTCGACTATGTTGACTTGATTATTTTGAATTAAATTTTTCACTTTTAAATAGTTAATCCACTCAGGATGGGCTCCACCATCTGTTTTAGGTAGGTAAAATACATCTAATACATCTAATGAAATGTTAGTCTTTGGATTGATTTTTTCTTTTGAAATTTGTTCTGCAAATTCAATGGCTATTATAATTTTCACAGTGCTTGCTAAAACTAACTTTTTTTGACTATTAATTGAGCATTCGATTATATTATTTCTTTTAAGAGAAAAAGCAAAATCATCATTTTCTTTCATATATTTTAAAAAGTATTTGGGGTCTATCTTTTTTAATATTATGCGTAAATAAACTATGAATGCGATTATTGTTAGAACTATTATTAATATAAAGCTAATAAGAATCATATTAATCCCTTTCTTCAAGAAAATACTTATAGTTTAATAATAAGATTTATTAGATTTTATTTATAAATAATGAATAATAATTTCCCTTAGATTTTTTTCTAAAATTTGGAAATAAATATTGGGTGCGACCCTAGAGATCATATACCTTAAATCCAGATTCCCCACGAATGTTATTGAAAACATTCAGTGTCAAAATAAGAAACACTAAGAAAGAAATAACTGATAGTGACCGCGATAACTAATTTCATCTGTTTTTATCCACTTTTCAATATCATCATTTATGTTGTTCATTAATTTATTTATCCCTCAACATTTTATACCCCCTTTACCAAACTTCTATAGTAATATTTTAACATATTTAAAATCATACATAATTTGTAAAAGAACTACAATTTCAGCTTAAACAACCTCATTGATTCTTCCTTTAATTTTATTCCAAAATTCTAAGGAACCTTGTCATACCGGAGATCCAGTGCATCCAGATTAACCCTAACCTTAAGGTTAGGGTATTGACTAACTGTAGCTTTGAAACAAAGTTTGATCCAAACGAAAATTGTAACATATCGATTTTTATAAGGGGAGGGTTATTTTTTTAACCCTCCCTAACTTTTGTGAAATCTTGTATTATTGAGACAATTATTGAATATTCATTTTCGATTGAAGGTTGTTGCTACATAAAATAATTTTCAATTAGTTGAATCGTCTACACTTATCTGGACAGAAGTTTTAAGGGCAGATACACTTAACACACTACAGATAAGTGAGAATTCAAAATGACCAAGCGAGAACGCCGTACGTTCACTTCCGAATTTAAACAACAGATCATTCAACTCTACCAA